>JAPOON010000518.1 GCA_026713405.1 Gammaproteobacteria bacterium | reverse complement strand
GCAATTCCGGCGGGACGCCGACCAGCATCCCGGCCGCCAGCGCCGGCGCACCGGCGGCAACCGTTCTGGCGACCTGCGGCAACCCTCCCTGCAGGGCGTTGCTCATGACCAGGATGATGCAGACGGCCTCCAGCAGGGACTGCGGCAAGCCCGAAGCGGCAAACAGGAAACAGGTGAGGGCGACTTCCGCGACGTGCAGCCGCAGATTCAGGCGCACGCCACCTCTGCGCGAAATGGCGTCGGCCAACGGCGGCCAGAGCGCGCACCAGCAGGTCACCGCCGCCGCCTGACCGAATTCGGGTTCCGCAAACAGCAGAAAGCCGATCGCTATGACCGGATAGAAACCGTAGCGGAATGGCCGCGCATTGCCTGCCAGACCTCTTTTGCCGGCACCCATGGCCCTTTGCAAAACCAACGAACCAGACCAGTCCGGCATTGAAGCAGCCCGGACCCGAACGGCTCCAGCAGCTAACGCCGTATTTTTGCGTCAGCCAATTTCCTTGCCGTGCGCGAGCCAGTGCCTCGCCCGTTCACTGAACGGGGGCGTACGACTCGGTCAGCCGATGTCCCGGCCGAGCGCGGGATCGAGGTCTTCCTCGTAATCGACGCCGGCCAGCCCGAATCCGAAGATCTTCAGGAAGTCTTCCTGGAAACCGGCCAGGTCTCCCAACTCGGCAACGTTCTCCGTCCCCACCAGGCCCCAGCGGCGCTTGACCTCGCCCTGAACCGGCTCCGAGAGTTCCACGTCGTCGACGCGGATGCGGCCCACTTCGTCAAGGCGCTGGGCGGCGCCCGTTGCGAGTTGCGTCGCGTACAGCCGGTAGATGTGCCGGATGCAGTCCTCGTGCACCCCCTGTTCCTTCATGACCTTGAACAGCAGCGCCATGTAGAGCGAAACCACCGGAATCGCGCTGCTCGCCTGGGTAACGACTCCCTTGAGGGAAGCCACCCGCGCGCTCCCTCCCAGCCCGGCCAGCCGCCCGGTGATGGCCGCGGCGGCGCGGTCGAGGTCTTCCTTCGCCTTGCCGAGCGTGCCCCCCCAGTAGATCGGCCAGGTCAGCTCGCTGCCGAGGTAGGTGAAGGCCACCGTCCGGAATCCGGGCGCCAGCAGGTCTGCTCGGGCCAACGCGTCCACCCACATTTCCCAATCCTCGCCGCCCATCACGGCGACGGTGTTGGCGATGTCCTCCTCCGAGCCCGGCTCAAGGGCAACCTCGATGACTTCGCCCTTGTCCACGTTCAGCGATTTCATCCGCAACGTGTCGCCCAAAGGCTTGAGCGCGGAGCGATGCAGGAACCCGGTGCGCGGGTGCCGGCGCACGGGGGACGCCAGGCTGTACACGAGCAGGTCGATCTTGCCCATGTCGTTACCGATGACGTCGACGGCATCCGCTTTCACTTCGTCGGAAAACGCATCGCCGTCCAGGGTTCTGGCATAACCGTCAACCGCTTCCTCGAAGGCCAGGTTGTTGTACCACCCTGCAGTAGCGGTGCGTTTCGTGCTGGGCGGTTTTTCCAGCGACACACCCAGCGTATTCGCCCCGCAACCGGCCGCGGCCACGATGCGGGAAGCGAGCCCGTACCCGCCGGAACAGCCCACCACGAGCGCATTCGCAACACCGGCATCGATCGGCCCCGCAGACTTCACGTATTCGATCTGTTCCGCGACATGCGCAGCGCAACCCCGGGGGTGTGCAGTGGTACAGATAAATCCACGGATACGGGGCTTGATGATCATGGGAGGAATCCGACGCGATTTGGGCGGCGCCATGATACCTTGGGCCATGCCCACCCGCTCGGCGCTTGAAGAGCCAATTCCGAAAAAGTGTTTCGTGAGAGGCTTTGTTCAGCCACGGGCCAGTCCCCGACCCGCTTTGCCTTCTCAGTCCTGCTTGCGAATATAGGTAACGATTCGAAACGAGTACTCGTTAGCTGCATCCGCATCGTGATGTTCGGACGAAATCTCCTCCCATAGGCCCCAGTCAACCTCCGGAAACCAGGTGTCGCCCTCCAACTCCGCATCGATCCGGGTCACGTACAGGCGGCGCGCCACCGGCAACGCCAACTCGTATATCCGGGCGCCGCCGATCACGAAAACGGTATCGCCGTCGGATGACAGAACCCGCCGCGCGGCCACCTTCAGGGCCGCATCGAAATCTCCGACCACATCGATGTTCTCCGCCGCGTAATCCGCCCGGGTAGTCATCACGATATTGGCGCGCCCCGGCAGCGGCTTATTCATCGACTCGAACGTCCGGCGTCCCATGATGACCGGCTGGCCCATGGTGGTACGCATGAAGTGCCGCATTTCATCGGGCAAGCGCCAGGGCAGGCCGTTATTCCGGCCGATCACCCGGTTTCTCGCCATGGCCCAGATCAGCGCAATTTCCATTAGCCTGCACGCTCCGCGAAACGGAAGTGGGGAATTATAAGGTCACCCGTGCTGGAGACTTCGATCTGAACTTGCCGGACCAGCCGTGAATTCGTTGCAAAACCTGCGCTGAATTCGTTGCAAAACCTGCGCTGAGTTCGTTGCAAGACCTGCGCTGAGTTCATTGCGAAACCTGCGTTGGATTCACTGCCAAGCCTGCTTTAATGGCGATCCTTCCCTAAAGCACCGGCCCGATCGCCGGACACCAGATCAGCGGCTTCGAGTGCATTGGCGGCAACATCCATTCAACAACAAGGCGGAAATTCCGGGTTAAACTCCGCACCCCATAAAACCACTCGGGATCGACCTGACATGAAACTCGGTATCGGCATCGGCCCGCTCGGGCCGCCAGGCGGCGCCAGCATCGTTGCGGTGGCGCAGGAGGCGGAAGCCCTCGGTTACGACACCGTCTGGTGCCCGGAAATCTACGGGGCCGACTGCTTTACGCCGCTTGCCTGGGTCGGCGCCAACACCTCGCGCATCAACCTCGGCACCTCGATCATGCAGATATCGGCGCGCACGCCAGCCAGCGCCGCCATGCAGGCCGCGACGCTGGATTACCTGACCGAAGGCCGGCTGATTCTCGGCATCGGCGTGTCCGGGCCGCAGGTGGTGGAGGGCTGGTACGGGCAGCCATATCCCAAGCCCCTGGCGCGCACCCGGGAGTGGATCGACATTTTCCGCAAGATCATCGCGCGGCGGGAGCCGGTGGCCTACGACGGCGATCATTCCCAGTTGCCGCTGCCCGGCGGCACCGGGCTGGGCAAGCCGCTGAGGCTGATACTACACCCCGTTCGCGATCACATTCCCCTCTACCTGGGCGCCGAGGGTCCAAAGAACGTTCGCCTCGGGGTCGAGCATTGCGACGGCTGGATTCCCATGTTCCTGTCGCCCTATCGCATGATGGAGGTCTACAAGGACGCCATGGCACGCCGCGCCAGGGACTTCGAGATTGCAGCCGTGGTGCCGGTCATTCTCGACGACGATGTCGACCGTGCCATGCAGTCGGTGAAACAGCAGGTCGGCTTCTACGTCGGCGGCATGGGCGCGAAGAACTTCAACGTGCACAAGGACCATGTCGGCCGGCTGGGCTTCGCCGAAGAAGCCGAGAGGATCCAGGAGCTGTTCCTGTCCGGTCGACGCGACGAGGCCATCGCCGCCGTGCCGGAGCAACTCTGCGACGAGATTGCCCTGATCGGGCCCAAGGCCCGGATTCGCGAGCGGCTGCAAGGCTGGCGCGACAGTCCCGTCACCATGTTGACGGTCGGCGCGTCAGACCCGGAAACACTGCGCTTCATGGCGGAGGAAGTGCTCTAACTCACCGGAAAACTGGAATACGGGAACGGAATCATGCGCGTACTGGCGGATGTCACGCGGGAATTGGCGGCGCAACGGCCTGACCACACCGCTCTTACCTATGTCAACGACGGCCGCAGCTGGACCTTTGCCCAGCTTGACGCCGAATCGAACCGCGTGGCCCAGGCGCTTCTGGCGGCGGGGGTCAAACCCGGAGACCGCATCGCCTACCTGGACCGGAATTCGCCGGAGTACTTTCCGTTCCTGTTTGGCGGCGCCAAGGTCAATGCGGCATCCGTCGCGGTCAACTGGCGCCTCGCGGTGCCCGAGATGGAATACATCCTGAACGACAGCGCCTCGAAGGTGCTGCTGGCGGGCGAGGAGTTTCTCGACGGCATCGGCAATATGGACCTGCCCGGCATCTCGACCATCGTCGTTCTCGGCGATCCCGGGGAAACCGGCTTTCCCACCTACGATCAGTGGCTGGCCGGACAACCGGCCGTCGACCCTGAAGTGCCGGTGAACGACGAAGACACCTGCTACCAGCTCTACACATCGGGTACCACCGGACTGCCCAAGGGCGTCGAGCTGACCCAGTCCAATTTCCTGCACTGCCTGAAGGACAGCCTGGCAACCCTGGAAATGGACGAAAACACGGTCAACCTGATCTGCATGCCGCTTTTCCACATCTCCGGCAGCGGCTGGGGCGTGGTCGGCATATTCCACGGCGCCCGAAGCCTGATGCTGCGCGATGTGGACCTGCCCCGGATCGTGAACCTCATCGGCGAAGAGCGCATCACGCACACTCTCTTCGTGCCCGCGGTGCTGCAGTTTCTGCTGGCCGTACCCGGTGTGGGCGATGCGGACTACTCATCCCTCCATTCCATCACCTACGGCGCCTCGCCGATTACCGAAAGCGTGCTGGTGAACGCCATGGACACGTTCGGCTGCAAGTTCTTCCAGGCCTACGGGCTGACGGAAACGACCGGCGTCGTCTCCCTGCTGCACAACGACGATCACGACCCCGGCGGTGCGCGTGCCCACCTCCTGCGGTCTTGCGGCAAGCCCATCGACACGCACGAAATTCGGATCATGGATACGGACAGCCTCAGGGAAATGCCGGAAGGGGAGGTGGGCGAGATCTGGGTCCGGGGCCCGCAGGTGATGAAGGGCTGCTGGAACAACCCCGACGCCAACCGGGATGCGTTCGTGGACGGCTGGTTCCGCACCGGCGATGCCGGTTACCTGCGCGACGGCTTCCTGTACATTCACGACCGGGTCAAGGACATGATCATCTCCGGCGGCGAGAACATTTATCCCGCCGAGATCGAGAACGTGCTGATGCAGCACGCCGGCATTGCCGATGCCGCGGTGATCGGGGTGCCGGACGACCGCTGGGGCGAGACCGTCAAGGCCATCGTCAAGCGGGCGGACGAGAGCCTCGGCGAAGAGGAGGTCATGAGCTACTGCCGCCAGCGCCTGGCCGGCTACAAGTGCCCGACTTCAGTGGACTGGGTAGAAGACCTGCCGCGCAATCCATCAGGCAAGATCCTGAAAGTGGAGTTGCGCAAACCCTATTGGGAGGGGCGCGACCGGCAGGTTTCCTGACTGCGCCCGGGCCCGAGCCCCGAGTGACGTGCCGAACCGGCATGCGTCAACGCTGTGCTCCGGGGCGAGAACCGTCAGCGGGGGTTCAGTGACCGATAGGCCGCCTGCAGAAGCTTGAAGCCGCGCAGGTCGCCCAGGAGGTTCCCTTCCATGCGGTTCATGACGT
>JAPOON010000517.1 GCA_026713405.1 Gammaproteobacteria bacterium | reverse complement strand
GGTCGCTCATGGGCGGGCGGGCGGAGGCCGATGCGCTGGCGAAGCTATTCGATCCGCTGGTGGCCGCAAACTGGGGTATCGGCATCGCGTACGGGTTCGGGCTGTACTTCGCCACACAGCGCTGGACCAATTTCATGCTGATGCCGGTGAGCTTCGTCGTGGTGACCGGCTTCTGTCATCTCGGCCTCGCCGTGCTGGGCATCACCGATGGCGAAGCCGAAGCGGCGGGGCTCCTGTTCTCGGGGCTGTCGGATACGAATCTCTGGCCCCCGGTTTCACCGGACGATGCGGCCAGAATCGACTGGGGCGCCGTCGCCCTGCAGATTCCGAACATCCTCACCCTGGTGCTGGTTACCCTGCTCTGCGTGGTCATGTACGTCGGCGGCCTGGAAGTCGCCTCCAACCGCGAACTGGATTGGAACCGGGAATTCGGCGCCATCGGGCTCGCCGGTGCGTTGGCAGGTCTCGGCGGCGGCCCCCCGAGCTGCCCGGTGGTGCCCACCTCCCTGCGCAGCCTGATGTTCGGCGTCGACCTGCGCGCGACCGGGATCGTTGCGGCGCTGGTAATGGGCTCGCCGCTGCTGTTCGGCGATGCGCTGCTGAAGCTTGTGCCGATGCCGCTGATGGGCGGCGTGCTCCTGTTCACGGGCATCGCACTGCTCGACATGTGGCTGCTGAAGGTCCGCAAGCGTGTCCCGCGAACCGACTACGCCATCATTCTGGCGGTGTTCGCGACGATCCTGGCGTTCGGGTTTTTCGAAGGGGTGGCGCTGGGCATGGTCATCACGGTCATCGTCTTCGTGTTCCGAATGGGCCGAGCAGGGGTGCTCGAATCCACATTCACGGCGCGCGACGTGCGCAGCAACAGGGCTCGACCGGTGCCGGACCGGGCCATCCTGCGCGCGGAGGGGGCCAGGGTCAGAGGTTACCGGCTGCAGGGTTACCTGTTCTTCGGCGGCGGCTACCCGCTGGCTGACCGGCTGAAGGAATCGCTCGGCGACGAACCCCGGCCGCTGTGCATCCTGCTGGACTTCACCGCGGTGACCGGCCTGGACTTCTCGACGGTCAATGCCATGTGCCGTTTCATCCTGGCGGCACGGGGCGCCGGTACCGAGGTGGTGCTGGGCGGCGCCCCCGACACGCTTGCCGGCGAACTGCAGCGCAACCTGCCCCCGCCCGTTTACGCCAGGCTCGTGTTCGCCGCCGATGCGGATTCGGCGCTGGAACATTGCGAGGACAAGCTGCTGGCGGATTGGCAGCCCGACGGAAACGCCCGGGTGTCAAGGTCTTCCCTGCTCGAGGCCGTCGGCGACGAGATGCAGCGAAACCTGGATCGGGGGGCGATGTTCGAAGACCTGATCGAAGATCTCGGGGACTGGCTGGAACCCCGTGATTACGGCCCGGGCGAATCACTCCTGGCTGCAGGCGAGGCCAGCGACGTCCTGCAGTTCATCGTTGACGGCCGGGTCTCCATCCTGGACGCTGCCGGCGTGCGGATCCGCGAGATCGGCCCGGGAATGCCCGTCAATCCCCACGCTGCCTTCGACGCCACCGCTTCGGCAATCACGGCCGTTGCGGAATCGACCTGCCGTACGGCAACGCTTGATTCCCTCGCTCTACGGCTGCTTGAAGAAAGCGATGGCGCACTGGCTCTCAGGCTGTACCGTTTTCTGCTGAGCGCCCCGGCGCCGGACGCAAACCCCGAACCGCCTGGCGAAGTCTCCGAAGTCGGCGGCCAAGAGGATGCGCCGTAGCAAGTTGCGAAAGCGAAAATCCCTCCCGGCCACTGTTTCCTCGCAGGACTGGGGCATTGCCCCGCAAGCAACCCTGATTCACCGCACGGCGGGCCCGCGCTTTCCTTCCAGCCACTTGCGCCGCAACCGCAAAACCGAATCTTCGCTCGTATAGGCCTCGAGCTCATCGAATCCGACCCAGGCCAGGTCGTGGGATTCGCCGCTGACGGTGTACACATCGGAACGCGCGATCAGGGCATAACGCAGATCATAGTGCCGGTGGGCAGGCTCCGCGCCCCGGGCGGGAATCTCGTGAATGTCGATGTCCATGGGGGTATCGGAAGAGGCAACCAGTTCGAGCCCTGTTTCTTCCCGCGCTTCGCGAAGGGCCACGACAAGGCCGTCCGCTACGCCATCGCTGTGACCCCCCGGCTGCAGCCAGCGGCCCAGCTTTTTGTGATGGGTAAGCAGCGCCCGGGTACCGGTCGAATCGACGATCCAGGCACTGCCGGTGACGTGGCCGGGCAGGCACTCCCGCTTGAAACAGTCGCCGTGGCGCCTGACGAAATCCCGGAATCGCCGGGCCGTCGCCGCCTCTTCGGGAAAGCGGCCCGCGTAGGCATCGAGTTCGGCGATCAGTTTGCTCCGGTGCATCCACATATCCTGTTTGCGGACGAAATTGAGGGGGGAGCCGGGTTCACACCCGCCCACTGCCCTTCCGCCGCGCTTGGGCATCGTCGGATTCGTTGCTATCCTCGCCGCCTTTTGCGGAGAACCCCATGATAGCCGTGATCGCCAGACTGCACGTTGCACCAGGCAAGGAAGCCGCCTTCGAGGAACACATGTCCAAACTGATCGACCAGGTTCGCGCCAACGAGCCCGGCAACCAGATGTATTCGATGTGCCGGGACGAAGACGGCAATTACGTCATGCTGGAGCTGTACGATACCCAGGAAGACCTCGATGCCCACGGCAAGACCGAGCACTTCAGGGCCGCGGGGCCGGGCTTTGCCGGACTGATGACCGGCGCGCCGGAAATCGAGCGCATGCAGGTCATCAAGGCCTAGGCGCGTCGCCAAGCGACGCGATCAAGTTGCTGCGCAACTTGGAGGCGTTGTTCGAAAATGCGACTCTTTTGTCCACGTAAAGGCCGTTCAAGGATCCTAGTGTCCTGTCCCGCACGGATCCAGCCGGACCTGTTCGTGAAAGGATCCGGCTCGGGAGCCATCGTCGCGAACTTCAGTCGCCAGCACGTTCCCGGAATGCCGGGCGTCCTCCCGGAATTCCGGGCGTCCTCCCCGTGACCGGGCGTCAGCGGGCGCCGGCCCTTTCCACTTCGAACAGCGCCGCCAACTGCTCGGTCATCGCCCCGCCGAGCTGTTCCGCATCGGTGATGGTCACCGCCCGCCGGTAATGGTGGGTGACATCGTGGCCGATGCCGATGGCGAGCAGTTCCACGGGCGACTGCACTTCGATGCTGTCGATGGCGTACTTGAGGTGCTGCTCCAGGTAATTGCTCGGGTTCACGAGCAGGGTGGAGTTGTCCACCGGCAGGCCGTCGGAGATCACCATCAGCACCTTGCGTTCTTCCGGGCGCACCACGATGCGGTTGTGCGCCCAGATGAGCGCCTCGCCGTCGATGTTCTCCTT
This sequence comes from Gammaproteobacteria bacterium, assembly GCA_026713405.1. Next base: position 4,578 of record JAPOON010000517.1, on the reverse strand, counting down.
CAGCATTTCCTCGCGCATCATCAGCCCGAGGTGCTTGCGGGAGCGGTGCCAGGTGTCGTCGGCGGCCTTGTAGACGATGTGGCGCAGGTCGTTAAGGCGCCCGGGATGGGCGGGTTTGCCCTCGGCGATCCACTTCTCCCGTGAGCGGCCGCCCCGCCATCCCCGGGTGGTAAACCCGAGGATCTCCACCCGCACCGAGCAGCGCTCGAGCGTGCGGCCGAGTATGTCGGCACACATGGCGGCAATGGTGATGGAGCGGCCACGCATGGAACCCGAGCTGTCGATCAGCAGGGTGACCACCGTGTCGCGGAAGTCCATCTCCTTTTCCTGCTTGTACGCCAGCGGGTTCATGGGATCGACCACCACCTGGGCAAGCCGGGAGGAGTCGAGGATGCCCTCGTCCAGATCGAACTCCCAGGTGCGGTTCTGCTTGGCCATCAGGCGCCGCTGCAGGCGGTTGGCGAGCTTGGCGGTAGCGTGCTGCAGGGGGAGCAGCTGCTGGTCGAGCAATGTCCGCAGGCGCGACAGTTCATCCGGGTCGCACAGTTCCTCGGCGGGCACCACCTCGTCGAACTCGCCGGTGTAGGCCTGGTAGTTGACATCCATACGGATGCGGCCCGCATCGTCCGGCATGACCAGGGGCGCCTCGTCCGGGTCTGCCTCGGCGCCGAGTTCCTCCGAATCGAGGTCCGCATCCATTTCCATCAGCGATGCTTCGCCGTCGGCGGACTCGTCGGTCAGGCCCTCGTCATCGATCACCACGTCGTCCGGGTCGAACTCCGCGTCGCCCTCCGCATCCTCGTCGCTGGCCTCGGTTTCGTCCTGGTTGTCCAGTTCCTCAAGCGGATCCTCCAGTTCCGCGCCCAGGCCGAGATCGGCGATGATCTCGCGGCAGACGGTGGCGAACCGGCGCTGGTCGTGCAGGCAACCCTGCAGCGCCGCGATGTCGTCGCCGGCGTGCTCCTGGACATGATCGCGCCAGAACTGGACGAGGTTTTCCGCCGACGGCGGCAGTTCGCGGCCGGTCAGGTGCTGCCTGACCAGCAGGCCGACGGCCACCGACAGGGGCGCTTCGGATACATCCACGACGCTGTCGAATTCCGCCTGGCGGCAGTGCGCCTCAAGGGATGCCTCGAGGTTCTGCGCCACGCCCTCGAAGCGCCGCGAACCGATGGAGGCGATGCGCGCATCCTCGATCCACTCGAACATTTCCTGGGCGGGCCCGCTGCGCGGCGCGAAACGGTTGTGCACGGCCTCGTCGTGGAACCGGAGTTTCAGCGCCAGTTCATCGCCGATGCCGCGCACCGAATTGATTTCCGCATCGTCGCAACCCACGGTGGGCAGCGGCATGCGCACCCGGTTGCCGCGCAGCACGGGGGAACCCTGGCCGAAGGCGACCTCGACCTCGTTGTCTTCCGCAATGGCCCGCACCGTGGCGACGGTGGCGCGCTTGAAGGACTCCAGCGGATGTTCCAATTCGACCGACACGGCGCTGGTTGTGCTCAGGCCGTGCGCAGCGTTATGCCCGCCGTCGCATCGCCCAGGTCCTCGCCCATGCAGCGCTGGTAGTACTCCGCCACGATCGGGCGCTCCAGTTCATCGCACTTGTTGAGAAAAGTGACCCGGAATGCGAACCCCGAATCGCCGAAAATCTCGGCATTCTGCGCCCAGGTGAGGACGGTGCGGGGAGACATGACGACGGATACGTCGCCGTTGATGAACCCCTGTCGGGTGAGGTCGGCGACGGACACCATGTTGGACACCGCACGGCGGCCCGCCTCGCTGCCGGCATAGCTTTTCGCCTTGCCGAGCACGATGTCGGTTTCCGCATCGTGCTCCAGGTAGTTCAGGGTGGTGACGATGCTCCAGCGGTCCATCTGCCCCTGGTTGATCTGCTGCGTGCCGTGATAGAGCCCGGTGGTATCGCCCAGGCCGACCGTGTTGGTGGTGGAGAACAGGCGGAAGTGGGGGTGCGGGGAAATCACCTTGTTCTGGTCGAGCAGGGTCAGCTTGCCCTCGACTTCCAGGACGCGCTGAATGACGAACATGACGTCCGGCCGCCCGGCGTCGTATTCGTCGAAGCACAGCGCCACCGGGTGCTGCAGCGCCCAGGGCAGGATGCCCTCCTTGAACGCGGTGATCTGCTTGCCGTCCTCGACGACGATGGCGTCCTTGCCCACCAGGTCGATGCGGCTGATGTGGCTGTCGAGGTTGATCCTGAGGCATGGCCAGTTGAGCCGCGCGGCAATCTGTTCGACGTGGGTAGACTTGCCGGTGCCGTGATAGCCCTGGATCATCACCCGCCGGTTGTGGCCGAAACCCGCCAGGATGGAGAGCGTGGTATCGCGGTCGAACAGGTAGTCGTGGTCCACCGCCGGCACGTACGGCGTGTGTTCGGAGAATGCCGGTACCTCCAGGTCGAGGTCGATGTCGAACGCTTCCCGCACGGAAACCTTGGCGTCGAGCTTGAGGTCCGGCGACAGACCCGATTCCAGTATGGTCACTGATACTCCCAAATCCGGGCAAAGCGCGCTATTTTACGGAACCGCCGGGGGGCGAACCAGCAAAACAGAAGAGGCAACCTGAATGGCGACAGTTTACATGGTGCGGCACGGCAAGGCCCGGGTGGGCGATGGTCTCGACCCGGGTCTCGACGACCTCGGCCGCGAACAGGCCAGGGCCACGGCGGTCTCCCTCAGCGGCAAGGGCCCGCTGCCGATCCTCTCCAGCCCCTTCGCCCGCGCCAGGCAAACCTCTGAACCCCTTGCGGAACTGTGGAAACAGGAAGTGACGATCGAGCCCCGGGTAGCCGAAATTCCCTTCCCCACCACGGACCTCGCCGAGCGCTCGCGCTGGCTCTCCCAAGCCATGGCCGGAAGCTGGCTCGACCTGGGCACCGATCTCCTGGCCTGGCGGGACGCGCTGGTGGATTGCGTAAAGTCGCAACGCGAAGACTGCGTAATCTTCTGCCACTTCATCGCCATCAACGTAGCGGTCGGGGCCGCACAAGGCGATGACCGGATGGTGATATTCCAGCCGGACAACGGCTCGGTGACCACTTTCGACAACGGCAACGGCTCACTACGGCTCCTGCAACTGGGCAACGAAGCGCAAACCCGCGTGCTCTAGTGTCGCGAGGGCGTCGAGGCGCCGTTTCAACCAAACGAAAACGTACTTTGCATCTGGTCAACCAAACGGAAAGTACGGTTGCAGATCGGCGCGAAATCCGGGCCGAGCGGGGCCGCGCTCAACGTCGGAGGTAGCGCGCCTCTCTTTCCAGGGCGGGCAGGCGTACGCCGCACAGCCGTACCAGCAATCGTTCGAACGACAGCCAGGCATCGCCGCGCAGTTCGCCCTTGCCTTGCTGGTCGATGAGGGCGACCTGGGCGAGTACGCGTTCCGGGGAACCGGCGCGTCGCCTGAAGCCGGGAATCAACCGCTTTCTCTGCTGGGGCATCCAGCGTCCGGAGTCGATGCCGCGTAGCTGGCTGGTAAAGGCGCCCATCAGGGCGAACAGCGAGATGCCCTCTTCGCGAAGCGTCGCCAGCACGCGCCGGACCCGACGCGCATCGCCGGCGAATACCGCGTCGATCAACTCGAAGGCATCGTAGTGGGCGGCATCGGAAACCGCGGCTGCCAGACTCTCCGCATCGATGGGCTGCTGCAGGTCGGCAAGCTTCAGCTTGTCGATTTCCTGCGCTGCGGCCAGCAGGTTGCCCTCCACCCGGTCGGCAAGCCAGGCGAGGGCTTCGCGCGTCAGGTCCAGACCGGCGTCACGCGCCCTCCGGGCCAGCCAGCCCGGCAATTCGCGCTGGTCGATGGGCCAGACGGGAACGACGGCGCCCGCGGAGTCGATCGCCTTGTACCAGGCGCTGGAACGCTGGCGGGACTGCAGGCGGCCCGTTCTGACCAGCAGGACATTGTCCGGGCTGATGTCGCCCACATATTCGCGCAGGGCCTCTGACGCCTGCTTGTCGAACTTGTTGGCCGGCACCCGCAGATCGAGCAGTTTCTTTTCCGAAAAGAGCGAGAGCGAGGCGGCTTCGGCCAGTAGCTCGTGCCACTTGAAGCCGGGTTCCACATGCAGCACCTTGCGCTCGGCAAATCCCTGGCCCGTCGCGGCCTTGAGCACGAGATCGCACGCCTCTTCCACCAGCAGGGTCTCGTCGCCGGTCACCAGGTAGACCGGCCTCAGAGTGCCGGCGAGACTGGAGGCCAGTTCCTGGGGCTTAACCTGCACCGGCTTCCCCGGCGGCCCCGGATGCAGCCGGCGGCGCCACGGTTGCGGCAGCGGCATTCAGAGCCCGCATGATCTGCCCGACCAGGTCGTTGGCGAGTTCCGCCTCGATGAGCGCCTGTTCGCCGGCGGTGCCGGCGATGTTGTCCCGGTCGACGACGAACACCCGGCTGGCGTCGAGCCACACCGGTTCCCGCAGAACCCGGGCGCCGGAGCGAATGGCGAAGCGAACGCTGATGGTCACTTCGTACTCCGCGGCCCGGGCGCTGCCGGTCCCCGCCACGGTGCGCCGCCCGCGCCGCTCCGCGCGCCGGTCGGCGACCCTCTCCGCAGGCGCCCGC
>JAPOON010000516.1 GCA_026713405.1 Gammaproteobacteria bacterium | reverse complement strand
CGCCGGCCCAAGCAGCCGGGACGGGCGGTCAGTTCGCATGGATGCGCTCCGCAGGCGACGGCGCCACCGCGGCCACCACGGCGGCAGCGAACCCCAGCGCCATGGGCCAGGCCAGGGCGGTTGCCGGCAACGACATCGCCACGCTCCAGCCGAATGCCCGGGGATTGATCACGCCGCAGAGGATGGCACCCATACCCAGCCCAAGCGGCACGGCGAGCAGCACGGCGAAAAGGCCGAGGCCGAGCGCCCGCACCAGTTCGATGTGGCGCTCCTCGGCGGACGTGACGCCCAGGGACGCCAGCAGCTGCCTGGTTGCCAGGCGATTCAGGCGCAGGCCCACCATGGCGTTGTAGAGGCCCACCACCGCCACGGTCAGCGCGAGCAGGGTCAGGGCATTGGTGATGGCAAAGCTCCGGTCGAAAATCTCCAGGGCGCGCGCCCGGGCCCGCTCGCGCTGCTGCACCCTGGCCCCCGGAGCAACGGCGGCAAGCCAGTCCTCGAGTTGCGCCTGGGAAATTCCGGTGATTCCCAGGCCCGTGAAGTGCAGGGCGCCGAAGTGCCTCTCAGCCGACTCGTTCTGCAGCAGCAGTCGCGGCACCACGCCACCAAAGTCGGAGAATGCGCCCGCTATCCGCACCCGCGCGCCGCCCGCCTCAACCGTGCCGCCCACATCGACATCGAGAGCGCGCAGCAGGCTTTCGCTGGCAAGGGCTTCATTCGGCCCAAGCGCGGCGCCATGGCCGTAGCGCGCCGCCTCGGCATGGGAAAAGTCCGTGTGGCCGACTTCCACCACGCGCCCGTCGATGCGCGTGCGCAGGTCGCCGTAGGCCTGTGAACGGGCGTCCGGCCACGCCTCGGCGAACGCGCGCGCAACGGCGCGAAAGTCCCCTTCCGGCGACTCCACGTAGTAATCATGGGCCAGCCTCTGGGTCAGCATGCGCTCGAAGTCGATCTTGAAGCTGTCCACCATCAACCCGATACCCACGCTGGTGGCCACGGCCAGCACCAGCGCGCCCAGGGCCGTCGCCACATCGCCCTCGAACCAGGTGGCCTCGCGCACCGCAAGCCGGGTCAGCAATCCGCCCGGTGCAGCCATCGCAAGGCGCCGGGCCGCGCGCAACAGCGGCCCCACCAGGGATACCGTCAGCAGCGCCGCCGCGAGGATCGCCGCAAATCCTCCGGCCAGGCCGGTGCCTTCCACGCCGACACCGATGCCGATCAAGGTCAGCGCCAGGGCGCACGCAATCAGCCGGCCCACGGGGAACGCCGATCCGGGCACCGGCCGGCCCCACCGGCGGAAAGCCATCCAACCCCCGACCGCCGCAATCCCCACGCCGGAGACCAACGCCTTGGCGGCAACGGCGGAAGACATCTCCGGCCTGGGCGCCGCTTCCAGTCCGGCCGTCGAGATTCCCGTGAGCAGATCGGCCAGCAACAGGCCCCCCAACGTGCCCACCAGCGTGGCGAGCGCTCCCAGCGAAGCCACCGCCATCAGGAAACATCCCCCCAGTTCCCACCGGCTTGCACCCAGCACCGACAGGCTTTCCAGCACAGGCGCCTGGCGCCGCACCCACAGAACCGACACCTGGTAGATCAGAAACCAGGCCACCAGCAGCGCCAGTGTGCCCAGCGCGCCCAGGTTGAACAGTATGGAGTTCGCAAAGTTGGCGCCCGGTTGTTCGAAGGACACGGGGCGCAACTCCCATGCGCCCGGCTCACCGTTCGCTCCGGTGGCAGCGGCGGATGCATCGCGGGATGAGAGCGACAGCCCCGGAGGGCCTTCCGGCAATGCCGCCGACAGCCCCGGCAACAGGGTTTCCAGCCAGTAGCGAACGTGTTTCCAGGGGTCGCTTGCAGCCACCCCGACACGGCTCAGCGTCTCTGGCCGCGCATTCAGGATATGCAGCGCATCGCCAATGTCGGCGAAGAGACCGTCTCTGAGACCGGAGTCGACAACTCCGGCCACGGGCCAGTCCGTGCCGGCCAGCCGCAGTCGACCGCCTTCCGGGACCGCGAGACCGGCATCCACCACGATTGACCCCGGTCGCAATTCTTCACCGCCTTCGCGTCCCTCACCCGGCAGACCGTAGAGCGCAAGCCAATCCGCCCCTGTCACGTGGAAGCGGCGACCGCCCGCAACGACCCGGCCGTCGACCATCGGCACCAGCCCCAGCACGCCCGGCAGTTCGCCGTCACGCCAGCGGCGGCGCAACTCGAAGTAGTCGCCCATGGTGGCGCCGCGCTTTTCGGCAAGATGGGTCAGGCCGCCGAGATGCGGCAACCGGTTGGCTTCCAGCGAATCCGCCACCGACAGGCTGATCAGGTGGACGGCCACGGTCGACGCCACGCCCAGGGATACGCCCAGAAGGGCCGTCAGCGTGGTCCAGGGCGTCCTGGCGAAGAAACGCGCAAAGCCGAGGGGCACCAGCCTCCAACGCCGAGCT
>JAPOON010000515.1 GCA_026713405.1 Gammaproteobacteria bacterium | reverse complement strand
CCAGCGAGTAGAATGGGATGGCGCCCACCGGGTCTCCATTTACGTCATCCGCCATAAAGCGAGCCAAAATCACCCACCGCAGTAACTGCCAGAGGTGAGAAACGTGGACGATCAAGCCGCTGTGAAGGAACGACTGGACGTCTTGCGCAGCGCAGTGCGAGAACACCAACGCCGTTATTTCGTTGAGGACCGGCCATCCATCAGCGACGCTGAATATGACGCCCTGTATCGCGAATTACAGGACCTGGAAGAAGTTCACCCACACCTCGTCACCCCCGACTCACCGACCCAACGCGTAGGGGCAAAACCGGCGGAGGGATTCGAGTCCGTAGCGCATCAGGTGCCGATGCTCAGCCTGGACAACGCCCGCGATGCCGATGAACTGCGGGAGTTCGAGGCCCGCCTGAAGCGACTACAGGACGAATCCGCGCAACCCTTGAGCTACGTGGTCGAGCCAAAGATCGACGGGCTGGGTGTCGCCCTGCTCTACGAAAACGGGGAGTTCGTGCGCGGTGCGACGCGCGGCGACGGCCGCGTGGGCGAGAATATTACCCAGAATCTGCGCACCATCAGCAGCGTACCCTTGCGCCTGGACGGGGAGTTGGCGCACCTGAGCCGGCTGGAAATCCGCGGCGAGGTCTATATGCCCCGGCCCGCCTTCGCGCGCCTGAACCGGCAACTCGAGACGGACGGGCAGGCGCCGTTTGCCAATCCACGCAACGCCGCCGCGGGCTCGCTGCGGTTGCTGGATTCGCGCATCACCGCCCGCCGTCCGCTGGACATATTCATTTATACCCTGGGCTACACGGATCCCGTTTATCCGATCGATTCGCACTGGGAAGCCTTGCAGAAGCTGGACCAGGCCGGTTGCCGGGTCAATCCCAGCGCTGCGCCATGCAACACCATCGACGACGTCATTGGCTACTGCGGGGAACTCGAAGCGGGACGCAACGAACTCGATTACGAGGCCGACGGTGTTGTTGTCAAAGTCGACAACTTGTCGTTGCAGCAAGAATTCGGCAGCACCGCGCACCATCCTCGCTGGGCCGTCGCCTTCAAATTCGCGGCGCAACAGGGTGTCTCCGTCGTTCAGGACATCACCCTCAACGTGGGCCGCACGGGCGCGCTGACCCCAACCGCGGTGCTTGAACCTGTGCACATCGCCGGCGTCACGGTGCGCCGGGCCTCCCTGCACAATGAAGACGAGATCCGCCGCAAGGACATTCGAGTTGGCGATACCGTATGGGTCGAGCGCGCCGGCGACGTCATTCCGCAAGTCGTCAGCGTGATCTTCGATGAACGCCGGGCAGACAGCAGACCGTTTGTCATGACGGAGTGCTGCCCGGTTTGCGAGACGGCGGTTTACCGGCCCGAGGGTGAGGTGGTGGCGCGTTGTCCAAACGCAGTGTGCCCGGCTCAGCTGCGCGAGCGGTTACTGCACTTTGCGGGCCGGCGCGCCATGGACATCGACGGCCTGGGCGCCGCGGTGGTGGAGCAGTTGGTCGACCGCGAACTGGTGCATGATTTTGCCGATCTTTACCGCCTGGACCAGACCACCCTCGAAGGCCTCGACCGCTTGGCCGCAAAGTCCGCCGGCAACCTCCTGGACGCCATCGACCGCAGCCGCGAGCGCGGCTTG
>JAPOON010000514.1 GCA_026713405.1 Gammaproteobacteria bacterium | reverse complement strand
GAGAGCGGGCGTTTCAGCACGAACGCCAGTTCGACCTCGAGACGCGGGTCGGTGAACTGCGCCGCCTCGATCTCCGCCCCGTCCTCGAAGAACATGTCGTCGAGCAGCGTTCCGTAGTCCGGTTCGTCGATGTGCATGGCCTGTTGCATGACGCGGGAGGTCAGGCCGATCTTGCGGCCGCGAACGGTGCGGCCCTCGGCCACCTTCATGGCCATCCAGACATCCTGAATCGCGTAGGAGTCGGCGATCTCCATATCCGGGAAGTCCAGGGAGACGGGGCGGATCTGGCGGCGTTCCCGCTCCGCGTCGTGCAGTTCCCGGGCGGCCTCCGCGATCTGGGAGTCATTCAACATCCTTCGACGGCGAACAGGTGCGGCTAAACCCTGCCGCTGACGGGAATCAGTGCGCCGTGCACTTCCACCGCCGCATCGGAAGCCAGGAAACAGATCACGTTCGCCAGGTTGTCCGGCGATACCCAGTTGGCATGATCGGCGTTCGGCATGTCGGCCCGGTTGCGTGGCGTATCGATCAGGCTGGGCAGCACGGCGTTGACGTTCACGCCCTTGCGCCGCACCTCCTGGGCCGCGGCTTCCGTCAGGCGCATGACCACCGACTTGGCCGCCGTGTAGGCGCCCATGGCCGCCTGGCCCGAAAGCGCCCCGAGCGCGCCCACGTTGACCACGCTGCCGCGCCCGCGCTCCACCAGGCGCGGCAGGGTCGCCCGCAGCATGTTCCTCAAGGTGGTGACGTTGATGTCGAACATGGCGTCCCAATGCGCATCGTCGATTTCGTGCACCCCCGGCCCCATGTCGAAGCCGCCGGCGATGTTGCACACCGCATCGAAATCGCCGATGCCGGCAATGCAACGCTCCACCGCTGCTGCGTCGGCCAGGTCCACGCAGCGGGTTTCGCCCAGCGTCGACGAGAAGTCCTCGACGATGTCGAGCAATACCACGGCGGCGCCCAGCGCAACGCTTCTGGCTGCCACAGCCTGCCCCAGCACCCCCGCCGCCCCGGTGACGATCACCCGCTTGCCTGTCAACTCCATCGAATGGCCTAGATTCCCTTTGGGCCGCGCATGATAACGCGCCCGGCGCTTGCACGGACCGGAGGGCCTTCGTCGCGCAAGCGCCATTGCACCTGCGTGGCGGTTGACAACCGCCGGAGCCGAAGGTTCCTGATAGATGCCATGCGCTGACCCCGTGACCGGCGATCTGCTTTCAGATTCCTTGAGCGGCCTTGATGCGGGCAGATGAAGCGCATTTTCGATCTACCTCTCCGGGTTGCGCTGCAACTTGCTCGCGTTTCAGCAAGCGGTTTGGTGCATCATGATGGGCATTCATGGAACATCACTTGCAGATTTGGCTGTCCGAGCACCGGACGGCGCGGCGGAATCTGAAAGTCGGGAGGTTGGCAGGGCGGTGAACCCAACGCGACATTGTGTGGTCATGGGCTTCGGCAAGGGTCTGATGTTGGGGCCCGCCTACAGTTTGCTGGAGGAAGCCGGCCTTGAAATAGTCAATCACCTCGACCTGCTCAACGCGGAGGCTGCATCCGACCTGGCCCGTTGCTCGGCGCTGGTCGTTGGCGGTCAAACCGTGACTGGTGCCCTGCTCGACCGGATGCCGGACTGCAGGGTGGTGACGCGCCTGGGCGTGGGATACGAAACCGTCGACATCGACGCGGCCACGGCCCGGGGCGTTCGCGTGACCTACTGCCCGGACTACGGCGTCCACGAAGTGTCGACCCATGCCATCGCCCTGATGCTGGTGATGGCGCGCAACCTGGATTCGCTGATGGAAGCCGGGCGGGCGGGACGCTGGAACCCTGCCGCCCTGCCCACCACCGTGCGCCTGCAGGACCAGGTATTGGGAGTGCTGGGGTTCGGACGCACCGGCCGGGCCACCGCCGAAAAGGGGAAGGGCCTGGGCATGACGGTTCTGGCTCACGACCCGACGATTCCGGACGACCGGATCGCGGAACCGGGGATCGAACCGGTCGGTTTCGACGAACTTGTGCGGCGCTCCGACTATCTTTCCCTGCACGTTCCGCTGACGCCGGACACCCGGCACCTGATCGACGGGGAGGTGCTGGCCCGAATGCAACCGACGGCCCGCATCATCAACACGGCGCGTGGGCCGATAATCGATGAAGACGCCCTGCTGGCGGCCCTCAGGGAGGGACGAATCGCCGGGGCCGCGCTGGATGTTTTGCACGCTGAACCGCCGCCGGCGGATCATCCGTTACTGGGCGAGCCAAACGTGATCGTCACTCCCCACGCCGCCTGGTATTCGGAACAAGCCAAGACCGACCTGTTCGTTCGCTGTGCCCGGGATGTCGTCCGCGTACTGGCCGAGGAAGAACCGGTCTACCCGCTGAACGCTGTATGACGGCGGTTCCCGAGAGCCCCGGTGAATTCTATACATCGCCGGCGGCCCTCCTATAATCACCCGTATCGCCACTCGCCATCAGCGCGGAGCACGGCCCATGACCATTGCACTGAACCACACCATCGTTTCCGCTCTCGACAACGAGGAGTCCGCCCGGTTCTACAGGAGCCTGTTCGGCTTCGGTTACGAGGGACCGCTGGGACACTTCGCACCGGTAACCATTGAGAATCAGGCCCTCACCCTGGACTTCATCACGCGGAAGAAATTCGAGCGCCAGCACTACGCCTTCAAGGTTAGCGAAACGGACTTCGACGAGATCTTCGGGCGCGTGAAGGAGCAGGGCCTCACGTACGGCAGCGGCCCGGATACACCCGAGGACGGCGAAATCAACCACTGGAACGGCGGACGCGGGGTGTATTTCCGCGACCTGAACGGCCACCTGCTGGAACTCCTGACCCGGGACTATACCGCCGAGCAGTTTCAGAAGGATTGAGCCGGCCTGGGGTAAACAATTCACCCGTTGCCTGCCCAGGGCATCGAGCTTCTGCCGGATTCTGTCAAACGGCGTCCGGGCATCGGGCGTTCCTGCCCGAACCTCGTCCAGACCACCGATGAAAAGCGTCTTTTCGAACCACTCCGGGTGGTCCGCGACCCAAAAGTGAATCAGGTCCCGGGGTGAGAACAACAACGCATCGTTTCCAAGCTCCGCACACTCCCGTTCAAACGCAGTGGGTTTGCCGGCGCCCGGGTCACCCAGCAGCACATAGGCGGGTTCCTCCCGATATTGTTCCAATGGGCGGGACTCCACCGGCCGATTGGATAAGCGTGGTTTAGTGGATTCCCGAATCTCGGAGCAGGTCCTGGAAACGATTAACGTCATTGACCTTCGAACCATGTCATTGCGGGCTGTGTCAGGAACTCGTTGAGCGGAACACCGCTGTCCCCTACGACGATGGAGCGGTGGGGAGCAAATCGCTGGTCAAAAACCTCCAGACCCCGCGTGGGCCGCAGCCTGGCTCCGCTCTTTACTTCGACCGCTACGAGCCGCGGCCCGCGCTGCAGGATGAAATCCACTTCGAACGGGCTTTCCCGCCAGTAGCAGACGTCGATGTCCCGGGTTGCGGTGTTGCAAAGGTGTGCGCCGACCGCGCTTTCCGCCACACGGCCCCAGAACCGGCGGTCCGCCCTCGCTTCCTCGAAGGTATAACCGGAAACAGCCGTCATGAGACCCGTATTCAAGACATTCAATTTCGGGCTCGATCCACGCGACCGCAACCGCTGGCGGGAATATTTTGGAACTCCCGTCAAGAGACCCGCGCTCGAAAGCAGTTCAAGATAGCGTGCAAGCGTCGTGGTGTTGCCGGCGTCGTCAAGTTGCCCGAGCATCTTGTTGTACGAAAGAATCTCCCCGGATTGAATTGCACCTGCCTCAAAAAGCCGCTTCAACAGGATGGGCTTGTCGACCCTGGTCATGGCGAGGATGTCACGTTCAATATTCGGTTCGATCAGTGCGTCGAGCAGGTAGTCCCGCCAACGGCGCTCGTCCCGCAAAAAATGCGCCGCGCCTGGATAGGCGCCGAAGAAGAGATAGCTATCCAGGTCGAAATCAAACGCATCCCCCATCTCCTTGAAGGTCCAATGGGGGACGAAAATGTGTTCGAAACGACCGGCCAGGCTCTCAGTCAGGCCCGACTGGACAATCAACGGAGCGGAACCGAGAACGACGACGTGCATGGGACAGCCGGCGGAGCGGTCTGCATCCCAAAGTCCTTTCACGGTTTGGGACCAATCGGGAATGCGTTGAATCTCGTCAATTGCCAACACGTACCCCCGAGGGCTGTGTTGAGCGAATTCCCGAGCCCGATTCCAGTTGTCGACCAGCCACTGCGAATTTCGAACGCCAGGCGCAATGCCTGTCAACTCGGTACCGAGCGAGGCAACCGGGAATCCGGGGTCATCCGGGTCGTCTACCGCCAGGTAGCGGCTTTCCCGGTCGATCGATCGCAGAGCCTGACGCACAATAGTGGTCTTCCCTGTCTGCCGCGGCCCAAACACTGCGAGAATGTGTCGCGGTGGCTCATTCAACCTGTCCAGGAGCGTCTGAACCTGCGATCGCTGAAAAGAGCGCATCAGATATCCTATTGAGTAATTTTACTCAATTGATGAATTCATCACGCAAAACTCACGTTTCTGAGCAAAATTAGTCAATTGGTGTAGTTTCATCTTCCGATTCCTGGACGAGCATTGGAGCGCTATAAGGGAAAGGCGCTGGTCGACCCACGAGTTCGCGGTGCGGACCCGGGAGGACGGCACGGAGCGTTCCGACTACGCTGCCGGCGACCGAGGTCCAGGCATCCGCTGACGTCAAGCGTATGGGGCCTGATGACCGCCTTGTTGCCGGTCATTGGCGCGCGAGGGCGACAAACAACTCGATTTCGGCCTTGAGCGCCCGAGAGTCGATCACCCTGATCAACGCTCTCGAATTCAACTCCGTCTCCTGTTCATCCATGTGCCGGTACAGCACCTTCCGGAATCGTTCGAACGACCCGGGTTGGTCCTGTTCATCCGCCTGTTCCAGTTCGCACATCGCGAGCGCCAGAACATCGAACAGGTATTGACCCAGGTCGTCGGCGCCTTCGACGCCATACCAGAACAGCGGGTCGTCCGAGGGTTTTCGGGGACGGTCGGCCATGGGAATCCTCCTTCACTACATGAGTACATGGAACTGCTGGTCCTCCCCGGGCTCGATCGTGCCGGCTGCGCCTGCCCGTTGCGCCGCATCCGAACCGGCCGGATGGGCGGGCGATGTCGACAAAGCCAACGGAAGCGCAACTGCCGCGCGAGGCGTGAGCGTGCATGGTCTTATCTCGGCACTTGCCTGGTTTTCCGACGCCCAAGTGGCGTCGGGCCATGTATGTAAATTCCACAGTAAGTAGAAAGGCGCCACCTATTTGCCGCCCGTCGGGGCAATTACTCCCTTCGGATACCGGCTTTTTTATTCAGCAGCTAACCCGACTTCGGGTGCACTGCAAAATTTACATACACCTTTGACTCTGGCTCAGGCAGTAAGTGAAGTCAAGGACGAACCAGACACCAGGAACGACCCGAGAATTCATTGCAGCCTATGACTGCTTGGGGGAATTTCAGGGCTTGATGATTCGATGGCTTGCGCTACAGCGCGCCCTTCAAATCCCTATCCCCTCCTTAATCGGGATCGTATCGTTCGGCCGTGCGGTGGGATGGGCACCTCAGGCGGCTGGCCATTGCATGCAGAATCCGGGTTCCGCGGCCCGGCCAGAAACACGTCGCGCTTCTGGGCGCACCGTCATCGTCTGAGCGTGCGGTTACCCAGAATCTGGAGTTGCATCGCAACACACCGATCAGCGCGCCACTCTCCGGCGATGCTTGGCGATTGAAGCAGTCGGCGTACGCTCTCGCCCCAGGGGTCAGACTTCGTCGGATACTCCCCTCACGAACAGCGGTTCGATGCCGAGCGATTCGGAATCGCCGCGCATCGCGCCCTCGTCCGGACATTCGGCCACTTCCGCGGCCGCTTCCAGGGTCGCACGCAACAGCGTCGTATCGCTGGAGGTGTTCAGGAACAGGCCCGGGCGCGAGAGCACGAAGTGAACCGCCCGCCTGAGGGCATCGGTGGCGCGGATCGGCCGGTACCAGCTGAATCGCTTTTCCTCGTCAGCCTCCGTCCAGCGGCGGCGCGCGATGCTCTTGATGATCTGGAAGGCGACGCCCCGCTCGCGGCAGGTGCCGTAGAGTTCCTCGAAATCGCTCGCGTACTCCGGCTGGGCGAGCATGGCGAAGTTGCAGGGCGCGAGTACGGAGTCGAAGGGGAACCGCCGCAGGCTCTCCAGGTGCCGCGCCGGCGCGAACGTGCCGTGCCCCGTGACGCCGATGAATCGCACCAGCCCTTCGTCGCGGGCGGCGACGAGCGCCTCGAGAGCCCCGCCGGCGCCGAGCGCGATCTCCTGTTCCCCGATATCCACGAGGTTGTGCAACTGGATAAGATCGACCTGCTCCACTCCCAGCCTTTCCAGGGATCGTTCCAGGCTCTCGCGGGCGCCCCGTGCGTCCCGTGCTCCGGTCTTGGTGGCCAGAAAGAAGTCTTCCCGGTGCGCCTTCATCCAGGGCGCGATGCGCAGTTCCGAATCGCCATAAGCCGCCGCCGTGTCGATGTGGTTGACGCCGAACTCGAGCAACAGGTCCAGGGTCGCATCGGCCTTCTCCTGGCGCATGCCGCCGAGCGCCGCGGCGCCGAACAGGGCGCGGGAACTCTCATGTCCCGTACTTCCGAAGGGAATTCTCTCAATCACTTTGCCTCCAGTTCCAACACCTGCTTCCGTATCGTCGCGCAATGAGCGGGGGGCCATCACCGTGCGGCTTCCCCCACCACGCCCCTCGTGGATTCCCCATCATAACCGCGCCATTCGCGCCTTCCCCGCCATCAAGGCATCCGGCCCTGCCCGCGCACCCGATCGACCTCACTTCTCCCCGTTGACGTACCGGTCCACTTCCCGCTGGTAGTGCCGGATGCGCTGTTCCTGCTCCCCCCACAGGCAGCCCTTGAAGCCTCGTGAGCGGGTTCCGACCTGCACGTCTCTCAGCAACTGCACGTCCTGATCGAGCACCTCGCCGAGATTGGCGTCCTCGCCGATCGGCACGTATTCGGTATCCGGGCGGGTGGCGCCGGTCAGATCGGTGCCCTCGGGGACGCCCATCCAGTCGGGCGCCTTGTAGTTCGGGTCGGGAGCCGCGCGGAAGAGCGTCATGGTGTCGTAGTAGAAACGCTCGGGGTTCGTCGGGTGGGGCAGGAAGCGCATCAGGAAGCACCCCTCCGGGTGCATGCCGATCTGCACGTTCGGGAAGACGCCGGTGGCCCAGCTGTCGGTGAGCTGGCCGTCGGTGAAGTGGTCGTAGTCGAATCCCAGGGTCTTCGCCCGCTGCCTCTTGTGCCGGGCGATGGCCGCGCGAACATCGCGCGCCGAGCCCTCGAACGCATCGGTGTCCATGCCTTCGCTCGCCATCATGTAGAGCAGCGCCTCGTCGACGCCATCCTGGTCGGGCACGCGCGGGCTCTTGCAGCCGATGGGCACGATCATGCGCTGGCAGCCGTGGGGGTAAAGATCGTACTGGGTGCCGATGTCGGCCATCACGGACTGGGTCTGGGGATGGATGGCGTGCAGGTGATAGGTCTCGTAGAAGGCATCGACGCCGTTCTTCCAGTTGGCGCCCCACTCCGCCACCACATGGCGGACCACGTGCATGCTGTCCATCTGGTAGTGCTCGAGATAGCCGTCCGGCAGCCCGAGGCGGTCGTTCAGCGGCGGTGCGTCGTCGTCCAGGTTGACGAACACCAGGCCCGCCCGGGTCTCGCAGCGCACCGAAGTCAGGCGCGGCCCGTGCGCCACCACTTCCGGCCTGAATGTCTCCTCGTCCTGGATGCGGATCAGGCTGCCGTCCAGACCGTACTGCCAGGAGTGGAAGGCGCAGGTGAACCTCGGCAGCGAGCCGCGGTCGTCGAACACGACCCGGTTGCCCCGGTGGGCGCACACGTTGTACATGGCCCTGACCTCGCCGT
>JAPOON010000513.1 GCA_026713405.1 Gammaproteobacteria bacterium | reverse complement strand
GCGGCCGGCGGCGCGGCGCCGCTTCCCGCCCTCGGCCAGGAAGGCCTGAGCATCGAGGAAGTAATCGTCACCGCGCAGAAGCGCGACGAGAGCCTGCAGGACGTGCCGATCAGCATCGACGTGATCGGCGAGGCGGAGCTCGAGAACCTGGGCGTCACCGACTTCGAGGACTTCGCACAACTCTTGCCGTCGGTCAGCTACATCAAGCTGGGTCCGGGCAGCGGCAGCATCTACATCCGCGGTATCTCGGGGGGCGGCGAGAACGTGCTCGGCTCCTCGCCCAACGTGGCCGTCTACCTCGATGAGCAGCCCATCACCGATGTCGGCGGCTTCCTCAACCCGCACGTCTACGACGTCGCCCGCATCGAGGCCCTGGCCGGCCCCCAGGGCACCCTGTTCGGCGCCAACTCCCAGTCGGGCAGCATCCGCCTCATCACCAACCAGCCCAATCCGGCTGGGTTCGAGGCCAACTACGACCTGGAAGTCAATTCCATCGAGAACGGTGATGTCGGCTACCTGTTCGAAGGCATGGTGAACATCCCGCTGACCGACCAATCCGCCCTGCGGGTGGTCGGCTGGCACAAGGAAGACGCCGGCTTCGTCGACAACGAGCCCTACGCGCACACCTTCAGCAACGCCAACGTCCGTGCCGGCCTTTCCGACCCGGCGCTGCTTGCCGAGGCGGCCGACCAGACCTACGACAACGCCGACATCGTCGAGAGCGACTTCAACGAGGCCACCACCTCGGGCTTTCGGGCGCTGCTGGGCATCGACCTGAACGATAACTGGACCGTCACGGCCGGCGTAATGCGCCAGGAACTGGAGACTTCCGGCGTGTGGGACCACGATCCCTCCGAAGTCGGCGACCTGAAGGTCACCCGGCTGCTGCCGGACGAAGGCGAAGACGAATGGACCCTGGCTTCCCTGGTGGTGGAAGGCGAGGTCTCCGGCTTCGGGCTGACCTACGCCGGCGCCTTGCTGGACCGCAAGTCATACACCCAGGCCGACTACTCCCTCTACACCGACTGGTACATCAGCGGCGGCTTCGTGCAGCGGTTCTATTCCTGCTACGTCGCTTACTTCGGCCAGTGCACAGACCCCCGGGAGCTTGCCACCTACGATGACGACGTGCAGCGCGAAACCCATGAATTCCGCATCGCTTCTCCGACGGACCGGCGCTTCCGGGCACTGCTCGGCGTCTTCTACGAAGACCACGAACACGACTTCGACTGGGAATGGCACGTGCTGGGCCTGAACGGCCTGAACGGCGCCTTCACGCCCGCGGCGGTCGAACCCCCGGACATCTACTGGACCACGGACATGGTGCGCGGCAACGAGGAACTGGCGTTCTTCGGCGAGGCGGCGTTCGACCTGACCGAGGACATTACCGCCGCATTCAGCTTCCGCCGCTTCGATTCCGAAGTGAGCCTGGTCGGGTTCTACGGCACGGTCTGGTGGCCGCAGCGCTTCGGCGGCCGCGGACCCGACGAAGAAAACGCCACCCTCGTCACCAAGGACAAGGACACGGTGTTCAAGGGCAATGTCTCCTGGCACGTCAACGACGACATCATGCTGTACGGCACCTACTCGGAAGGCTACCGGCCGGGCGGCCTGAACCGGGACCCGTCCACGGTGGCCGGCTTCGGCTACGACCCGGATTTCGTCGAGAGCTGGGAAGTCGGCGTCAAGGCAACGGGCATGGACGGCAGGCTGCGCTACAACATGGCCGCCTTCACCATGGACTGGGTCGACTTCCAGTTGAGCCGCCTGGACAACTCCATTTCCCCGGCCACGCTGACCTACAACATCGGCAACGCCAGAAGCCGCGGCATCGAGGGCGACATGGCCTTCCTCATTACCGAGGGCTGGGACGTTTCCATGGCCTTCTCCGTGGTCGACGCCGAACTCGCGGAAGACTACTGGGTGAACTCCGCCAACGCGGGCGACGGCAACCCCAATGCCGAGAAAGGCCGGGCACTGCCCCGGGTACCGAAGTTCAAGGCGAACATTTCCACCCGCTACAGCTTCCAGGTACAGGATTACAACGCTTACGTGCAGGCCTACTGGGTGCATACCGGCGGGTCCTGGAATGCCCTGGTCGGCAACAGCCGGGCCGTGCGCGACCGCAAGCGGCAGCACTCCTACGACATCCTG
>JAPOON010000512.1 GCA_026713405.1 Gammaproteobacteria bacterium | reverse complement strand
CCGGGTTGCTCAGGGTGACCGTGAATGACTCGTCGGGTTCGTCATCGGTGTCGTCGATGATGGGTACGACGATGGTGCCGCCGAATTCGCGATTGGGAATGGTCAGCGTTCCGCTGGTTGCCTCATAGTCCGACCCCGCCGCCGCAGTATCGTCGGCTGTCGTGTAGTCGACGGAGATGTCGTAGCGGCTGTTGGTGCTGAGGGATACCTCGAAGCGGGCTTCACCGGCGTCCTCATCTACGGTGACATCGCCGATTCTGATCCAGGGCCCGCTTCCACCGCCACCGCCGCCACCGCCGCCGCCGCCACCGCCGCTGCCGCCACCGCCGTTGTCGCCGTTGTCATCGTCTCCGTTCTCGTCGTCCTCGTCCTCGTTCTCGTTCCCGTCGTCTTCGTTCTCGTCGTCTTCGTTCTCGTCATCGTCATTGCCGACATTCGGGCACTCGCCATCCGCAAACGTCTCCTCCGGCATCGACAGGCACCACTGTTTGGCGACATGCGTGACATCTGGAGAGTTCATGGGTTCCGGGCAAGGCGCGCACGAATCGACCGGGCAGACGAATACTTCCGTGCCGGACTCCGGCAGCGCATAGACGTCTATCGTAACGGTGGTCTTGCCCACCGGCCACTGGTGGCCGGGCGGTCTGCAGGACACCCTGGTGCCGAAGAAATGGACTGGTGACTTGCCTTCTTCGGTGTTCTGGTCGCCCGCGCTCATGTAGGCGCGGAAACCGCTGTCGCGAACGTTGCCTATGGGTATCCGGAAGTTGCCACCGTTGTAGCCGGGACTACCGATTACGGGCGATTGAGCCTCCGCCCAGGCGCCGGACAGCAACAGCACCGCGACAAGCCCGACGCGGTGGCTGATTCGTGTTAGCGGGTTGAGCGCCGAACCCGCCTTGTCGTGTATGCTCGCGCTTTCCTCGCCGCCGACTGCCGCAGGCCCGCGTCGCTGCGTTTGCCGCGCAGCGGCATCTCGCTCGATCACGCTGAATTCCGGGGCGCAGAAAGGGCCGCCGGCGCATCTGATGGAGAGATTTTCCTCATGCCTGTGACGGCGACTGCGAGGTCTGATCCCATGAGAATCATGGGAGGAACAATATAGCTCAGCCGTGACGGTGAATCCACGAACATTAAGGGCATAAGCGAGACTCCTGGCCACTTTCTGCATGTGGCGGACAGATTGAAAATTCAATTGATAAAACGCCGAGTTGGGTTACGCCTATGACCGTGGGGGGGCGAGGGAAGTTCCGCCCGATGCGTCGGTGTGGGCTAATGCGTACAATCCGTCGAGGAAATCTGCTGCAAGGTGATATCAGTGCAATTTCGTTTGATCCGACACCTCATCGGGTTCGGCGCGGTCTGGCTCATTGCCGGAAGCGTCGCGCACGGAGAGACGGACGCGCCGGATCCTTATGAACTGATTGCGGCAGCGATCGACAACTCTCGAAGCACGACGTCGTACGCGGAGCTGAGAATGTTGATCCACCGGCCGGATTGGCAGCGCACATCGTCCATTGTCGCCTGGACACGGGGCCGTTCGGATGCGCTGGTCCGATTCACCGCACCTGCCAAGGATGCCGGGAACGCGTTGCTGCAAAATGGCGAAAAAATGTGGACTTACACGCCGAAGCTCAACCGCGTTATCAGGCTGCCGTTCAGCATGATGTCGCAGGACTGGGCAGGGTCCGACCTCTCTTACAATGACCTGTCGCGCAACGACAACCTGCTGCAGCACTATCGGCTTGACATCATTGAGGTCGGGGAGACGGATGGCCGGGCTGTCTATACCATCGAAGCCGTGCCGTTCGACTCGGCCCCAGTGGTCTGGGGCAAGGAGGATTGGGTGGTTCGCGATGACGACGTTCTGTTGTCACAAACTTTCTACGATCAGGATCTTAAGCCGTTGAAACGTATGGAAACGCTTGAAATCCAGGAAATGGACGGGCGTATGGTGGCGACCCGCATGCGCATGTCCAAGCTGGATGAATCCGACCACTATACGGAGATGGAGTTCATCGACATGGACTTCGACCTGCCGCTGGAGGACCGCCTGTTTACGACCTTCACTCTGCAGAGCGGTGCAGTCCCGCAAAGCGGGCGCGGGAGCGATGGCTGAAGCCGCCGTACCGGCCGGCCGCCGCGCCACGCATGGCGGCCGGCCCCTGCTGCCCGCGGTTGCCTGGCGCAATCTGTGGCGCAACAGCCGCCGCACCTGGCTGACTGCCGGGGGCATCGCGTTCACCGTTTTCCTGATCGTGTTCGCAATGTCGTTCCAGGGGGGCGCCTACCTCCAGACGATCGACAATGCCACCGCGCTCCTGAGCAGCCATATGCAGGTGCAGAACCGCGATTACGTGGATGACACGCGCGTAGACCAAACCATGGAACAGGTAACGGAACTGGTGAATCGTCTGGAGAGTCAGCCGGGGATTGAGTCGGTGGCGCCCAGGGTCGAAGCCTTTGCCCTGGTCTCCGCGGGCGAGCGCGCCTTCGGCGCCCAGGTGTTCGGTGTCGACCCGGAGCGGGAACGCCGAACGGTTCGGTTGTTCGATCGGGTTGCCGAGGGCCGCATGATCGCCGGCGGCGAGGATGCCATGGTGGGCGAAATCCTGGCCGGCAACCTCGGCATCGGCGTCGGCGGGGAAATCGTCCTGCTCGGTAACGGAAAGGAAGGCGGTGTCGCCGCGCTGGTGCTGAACGTGGTGGGGGTCTTTCGAACCGGAATCCCGGACCTCGACCGGGCCATGGTCGCGGCGCCGATCGCGACCGTCCAGGATGGGTTCGGCCTCGGCGACGAGGTCCATACGCTTGCGATCAGGACGGAACAGGTCACCGAAAGCGAAGGGCTGGCCCGCGACCTGAACAACTGGTTGCCGGAGCCGCTGGTGGCAAGGAACTGGGACGAAGTGATGCCCGGCGTCAGGCAGGGCATTGAGATCGACCGGATCGGCGGCTATTTCATGTATGGCTTCATCATCATCGTCGTCATTTTCAGCGTCGTTAACTCGTTCATCATGACGGTATTCGAGCGCACCCGGGAATTCGGCATGTTGCGGGCGATCGGCATGCGGCCCGGCCGGATCGTGCTGATGGTGCAGATCGAAGCCTCCCTGGTGTGGTTGCTCGGCGCTGCCATCGGTCTGGCGCTGGCGTTGCCGGTTATTCTCTGGCTGGAGCGATATGGCTTCTATCTGGGCGACGAACTGGCATCCATGGCCGAGGCGATGTACGTTCCCGACCGGCTCTATGCGAAAACGACGGCGATCGGGCTCGGGGGAGCCCCCGCCGTGATGTTTGTCGGCACCCAGATTGCGGCGCTGATTCCGTCGTTGCGCATTCGCCGGCTGCAACCGGTCACGGCCCTGAGGGCGGACGAATGAACATGATATTCCGCACATCGAACCCGGAACGGAGTTCGGGCCATGGCTGAAGCAACCGTTGCTCCGCAACCCGGCGCATTGGGAGGCGGCGCCGGGGCACTCGGTACCGCGAAAGTGGCGTGGCGAAACCTCTGGCGCAACCGGCGCCGCACCTGGCTCATGGCCGGCGGCATCGGCTTCGCAGCCTGGATGCCGATCATCGCCATGTCGCTGCAGGGCGGCACCTTCACCCTGATGATCGACAACGGTGCCCGCATGATGGTCGGTCACGTCCAGGTCCAGCATCCGGACTATGAGGACAACCCGCGCCTGGAGAGTGTGCTCGAAGGGGCACCTGAACTGCGCGCACGTATCGAAAGGCTGCCCGGTGTGGAAGCAGCCACGTTGCGCGGTCAGGCGACGGCGTTGGTATCGACGGAAGAGCGCAGCTTCGCCGCCCAGGTCGTGGGCGTGGAAGCGAGCCGGGAAGCCGAGTGGTCGCGGATACCGGTTTCGGTTCGCGACGGGCGCTATCTCGCAGGTCCCGGCGAAGCCTTCATCGGCTCTGTACTGGCAAGGAACCTCGGTGTATCCGTCGGGGAAGAGATCGTCGTGCTCGGTACGGCGAAGGAAGGGGGCGTGGCGGCCCTGGCCGCGGAAGTGGTGGGCATCTTCGAGACCGGAATGGTGGGAATGGACCGGTCGCTCGTGCAGGTCCCGCTGTCGGAATTTCGGGAAGCCTGGAACCTGGCGCCGGACGAAGCGCACGCTCTCGTGGTCGCTACCGACCGTGTACGGCAAAGCCTCGAACTCGCGCAACGCGTGGCGATTGCGGCCGGCGACTGGAAAACCCTCGACTGGAAGGACCTGATGCCCGATGCCGAGCAGTTCATCGCCCTCAAGCTGGCCGGCGCCTGGCTCTTCTTTGTCGTCATCGCGGTCATCGTCATTTTCAGCGTCGTCAACGCCTTCATGATGACGATCTTCGAGCGCACCCAGGAGTTCGGCATGTTGAAGGCCATCGGCATGCGTCCCGGGCGGATCCTGTTCGGGCTGCAGGTGGAAGCCGCCTGGCTCTGGGCGCTGGGCATGGCCATCGCTCTTGGGGTCTGCTTCGCCATGATCGTGCCGCTGGGGATCTGGGGCATGCCGCTGCCGATGGACGCCGACGAACTGCTCGCCTCCATGCACATGCCCGACCGCCTGTATCCGGATTTCGACCGTGAGTCTGCCTGGGTTTCGGGCATTGCCCTGTTCGTGGGAACGCAATTGGCGTTGCTCGTCCCCTCCCTGCGACTCTGGCGGCTGCGCTGCGTCGAGGCACTGAGAGTCGAGGGATAACGGACGATGCCGCTCAAGCTCCTGTTGCAGCTGTCGGTGCGCAACATCTTCCGTCACAAGCGGCGCAACGGCATGTTGCTGGCCGCGATTGTCGTGGCCGTGGGCGCGGTTGTCTGCACGAGTTCGCTCATCCGCGGCTTTCAGTACGACATGGCCGATGCAGCGGTGGCCAATCTCACCGGCCACGTGAAAATACTGGCGCCCGGTTATCTGGACGACCCCAATATCGAGAAAAGCTTCGAACTGGCGGAAACCTGGCGGCCGGACGTCGACGATGAGGAACTCGCCGGATGGGCGGCCCGGGTGCGGGTGCCGGCGGTCATCATGAGCGAGCGCGGTACCCGGGGCGTGCAGTTCGTCGGTATCGACCCGGCACAGGAACACATATCGTTCATCGGCAGCGTGGCGGTGGAGGGCGAGCATCTCGCGGATGCGTCGGACGGCCGCATACTGGTCGGCCGGGCGCTCGCGGAGCAACTCGAAACCGGAGCTGGGCGGCGCCTTGTCATCATCACCCAGGGCCACGACGGCCTGAATCGGGAATCCGGTTTCCGCATCGCCGGCCTTTACGATGCGGAAGGCACCGGGCTCGAGAAAATGTTCGTATTCACCGGCGTCGACACCTTGCAGAACATGGTCGGCGCCGATGTGTACACGGAGATTTCCATCAGGTTGCGCCGCGACCCGGTGCTGTTCCAACTCAAGGCCAGCCTCGTGGAGTTCTTCACGGGGCTGGACGTACTCAACTGGCAGGAACTGGAACCCCAGGCGGCGGCCATGTTCGTCTTTGCGGATTCCGCCTTCTTCATCTGGTATTTCATCATGATGGGCGCGCTGGTGTTCGGGCTGGTGAACACGCTGGTCACCTCCGTGATGGAGCGGGTCCGCGAACTGGGCATGCTGCGCGCGTTGGGAATGCGTTCCCGGGGCGTCGTGGCGCAGGTGGTGCGGGAGTCGAGCGTGCTGATGATGATTGGTGTGGCGACGGGTATCGCGGTGGGTTGGCTGGCCGTGTTCTCCATGGGCGACGGCATCGACCTGTCGCAGTGGGCCGAGGGAATCGAAGCTTTCGGTATGCGTGGCAAGCTGGTGCCGGTGCCGCTTGCGGACGATATTGTTCTGATAGGGCTGATGAGCGTGGTGCTGGGGGTGGTCGCAAGTCTCTACCCGGCGCTGCGCATTGTCAGGATCAAACCATTGGAGGCGCTCAGGCGATGAACAATGATGCGGTTGCGGTCTGCTCGGGCATAACCCGTACCTACCAGGAGGAATCGGTGCCCGTGCATGCGCTGCGCGGTGTGGATTTCACGTTTTCGCGGGGCGATTTCGTGAGCCTTGCCGGGCCATCCGGCTCGGGCAAGTCGACCCTGCTCAACATCCTCGGCGGGCTTGACCGGCCCGACTCCGGGACGGTGGCCGTGGACGGGGTGGCGCTGAACGAGCTCAACGAAACGCAGCTCTCCGACCTGCGGCTTGCCAAGATGGGCTTCGTCTTTCAGTCCTATAACCTGATACCGGTGCTCTCCGCCCAGGAGAACGTCGAGTTCATCATGCAACTTCAGGGTGTCGCCCCCGCGGAGCGCGCGGAACGGGCCGTGGCCACGCTGGCTGCGCTGGACATGGCAGACCTCGCACACCGCCGACCCGGCGAGTTGTCCGGCGGCCAGCAACAGCGGGTGGCCATCGCCCGCGCCATCGTCACCGACCCGGTGCTGCTGCTCGCCGACGAACCGAGCGCCAACCTCGATTCCGAGACTACCGAGGACCTTCTGCGGTTGTTGAAGCGGCTCAACGAGGAGCGGGGTGTCTCCGTGCTTACCGCTACCCACGACCCCATGGTCATGAAGTACGCCCATCGCCGGGTGAATCTGCGGGACGGCGCCATTGTCGAGGATTCGGCCGCGGACGGCGCAGGCTCGTAGCCGCACCCCATGTTGCTGCGGGAAAGCCTGGCGGCGATGAGGTGGTGAAAAAAGGCGACAGAAAGCGCATCCAATCGAAAGCGTCGATGTTATGGCTGGCGGCAGCCTGGCTGCTGCTGGTGACGCAATCGGCTACCGCGCTGGAATTCGATGCCCGCATCAAGGCGTTCGGAACGGTTGCGGCCTTGCCGTCGCACGATGTGCAACGGGTTCTGGACGAATCCCCGGCGTTGGATGCGAACTTCGACCTGAGGCTGATGTTCCGGGAGAACGCGGGGCCGTTCGAATTCATTGTCGACCATTCCATCACCATGATGTCGGGCGATTCATTCGCATTCCTCAATGCGCCCGGAGCGACCCTCGACCAGACGCCGGCCGGGGATGCAGGCCGCGCATTCGATCTGAGCTGGGAAATCGAGGACGGGTCGCGGCACCGCAGTTTGCACCGATTTGACCGGCTGGCGGTTCGTTACCGGCGGGG
>JAPOON010000511.1 GCA_026713405.1 Gammaproteobacteria bacterium | reverse complement strand
TTCCAACCCGGCGCGCCGGGACGCCGACGTGGGACAATCGGGGGATAGTGCCCGACCTTGGCCGATGTTCAACCGACGCCAGTAGAGAAAAATTCTGGACGCAGCCCCCCTCCCGACGTTCTAATTCGCGCCACGAACATCCCTGCTCCCAAGGTTCCACAATCATGCCCTCCTACGACGCTTTAGAACGGCAGGATCCCGCGATCTTCGCTGCCGTCATGGGTGAAATGCAGCGCCAGGCCGAAGGCGTCGAACTGATCCCGTCCGAGAACTACATCTCCGCCGCCGTCATGGAAACCATGGCGTCGGTATTCAACAACAAGTACTCCGAGGGGTACCCGGGACGGCGCTACTACGGCAGCCAGGAATATACCGACCAGGTTGAGGCGCTCGCCATCGAGCGCGCCAGGGCCCTGTTCGGGGCCGGGCACGCCAACGTCCAGCCGCACGCCGGTGCGCCCGCCAACGTGGCGACCTATTTCGCCCTGCTCGAACCCGGCGACACCGTATTGGGAATGGACCTGAGCCATGGCGGCCACCTCACCCACGGCCACCCGGTCACCTACATCACGAAAATCTACAACTTCGTGCGCTACAAGATGAAGGATGTCGAAACCGGCGAGATCGACTACGACGAGATGCGTGAAGTGGCATTGCGGGAGAAGCCGAAGATCATACTGGCCGGGTTTTCCGCCTATCCACGCGAGATCGACTACGCTCGCATGAAAGCCATCGCCGAGGAAGTCGGCGCCTACGCGGTCGCCGACATGGCGCACATCGCCGGCCTGATCGCCGGCAAGGCC
Source organism: Gammaproteobacteria bacterium (assembly GCA_026713405.1). The sequence goes on along the minus strand of JAPOON010000511.1, from coordinate 2,100 downwards.
ATCCGAAACCCCTTCGATGACGGCTTCGACGTCATCCTGACCACCACCCACAAGACCCTGCGCGGTCCCCGGGGCGGCATGATCCTCACCCGCGAGGCGCAACTCGGGAAACAGATCGACAAATCGGTGTTCCCGGGCTTTCAGGGCGGCCCGATCATGCAGATGATCGCCGCCAAGGCAGTCGCCTTCGGCGAGGCGCTGAAGCCGGAATTCGCCGGCTACGCGCAACAGACGGTGCAAAACGCCAGGCACATGGCGGAAAAGTTCATGCGGTCCGGCGCCCGCCTGATCACCAACGGCACCGACAATCACCTCATGATGATCGATTGCGTGAGCTCCTGGGGTCTCACCGGCGGCGAGGCCGAAGAACTCTTCGATCGGGTCGGCATCACCCTGAACAAGAACGTCATCGCCGACGACCCGCGCAAGCCCCTCGACCCCTCCGGCATACGGTTGGGAACTCCGGCCGTAACCACCCGTGGCATGCAGGAAGCGGAGATGGATGCGCTGGCGGATTTCATGTTGCGAGCCGTGGCCCTGCGCGGCAACGAGACCGCACTGGACGCACTGCACGAGGAGGTGAAAACCCTCTGCCGGCAGTTCCCGGTGCCGGGCATCGACTCCCCCTGAACAAATCGCCCCCACGGGATGACGGCGCCTGAACGCGTAGTTTTCCTGGACCGGGACGGCGTGATCAACGAACCGCCCGGCGCCGAACGCTATGTTCGCCGGTGGGAGGCGTTCAAATTCAGGGACGGCGCCCTGAAGATGCTGGCCGAGCTTGCCGCCATGGGATACCGGCTGGTGGTGATCACCAACCAGCAGGGTGTCGGCAATGGATTGATCGACCCCGGCGAACTGGAGCGCATACACACCAACATGAGCGCCGAGATCGAGCGGCACGGGGCCAGGATCGACGGTATTTTCACCTGTCCGCACCTCGAAGCCGAGGGCTGCGACTGCCGCAAGCCCAAGCCGGGACTGATCTACGATGCCCTCGAAGAACTGGGCTACGAGGTCGACCTGGACGGCTCCTGGTTCGTCGGCGATTCCGCGACGGATATACAGGCAGGTACGGCAGCGGGCCTTCGAACGCTGTACGTGGGCGGGCCTTCCCGTTACGTGGTTGACCCCTCCCCCACGCTTCGCGTGGAAAAAGTCAGCGAAGTTCCCGGGAGCGTCGCAACCGCGAAGTAGAACCGAACGCCCGCGAGAGCGCGTATCCCGCGCCTGAATGCCGCCAGCAGCCCCCTGCCCCGTCGTCTACGCGCAAACAAGGCAGGTGTTGCCCGGCGCGGGGCGATCCTGGTGAAGCAAAACGACGCCGTCAGGCCCGGTTCCAGAACCCATAGACCGGGTCATCGGGAAAGTGCCCGCCCCTGGTCTTCAGCGCAGCGTACATGCCGTCCGGATCGTCCCGCTGATCGGTGGAGGGCTGGTCGATCTGCCAATCGTGCACGAAGGTCCGGTGGGTGAACTTCCAGGCGCCGTCGATCTCCTCGAAGCGATCCAGGTAGCGGCCCCCCGTGAGCGTATCCAGTTCGCCGTCGTCCCCTGCCACCGTGCTCAGGGCGATGACATAGGTTTCCGCCACGGCCTGTGCGCCGTCCACCTGTATCCATTGGTTCGACACCGTATGCGACATGCGCACCGACGAACGGGCCACATCCAGTATCCAGTCGCAGAACTCCTCGGCCGACCCCTCGAAGAAGGAGCCGAGATCGACGGTTGCCCCCGGATGCCAGAGCGATCGCTGCAATGCCTCGTCGGCCCGGTCTACGGCACGGGACTCGGCGATGATAAGGTCGTTAATCTCGCTCTTGGCAAACGCGGCGCCGGCCTGCGCCGCCAGTTCCTGCGATATCTCCACTGTTTCTCCTCCGGTGTTGCCTGGCCCGTCCGCTATCGCCCAGGATGAAAGCAATTGGCTGCCCGGGTCGTCCTCCAGCCGTGCGCCCCGGTTCAGCCCGGCGCCGAAGTCCGGCGGGGCGGCCCCCGTGCCGGCACGGTTGTTGTTCCAGTCCAGGAAATAGGTTCGATGTACGAGCCGCCAGGCGCCGTCACGACACTCGTGGCGGTCGAGATAGCGCCCGCCGATCA
>JAPOON010000510.1 GCA_026713405.1 Gammaproteobacteria bacterium | reverse complement strand
GTACTCCTGTTGACACAACAAAGTGTGTTGACGGAGTGTGCCGCAGTGAGGCGGGGAGGGCCAAAAAGTATTTGTTTATCAAACGGTTAAGAGAACCTTGTGCGACTCTCGGAACCCCTGAAAAACCCCTGGTTTGCTTTCCGCGCTTTAGCGCGCCGCCGACTCCTAACCCTTGGACATCACCAACGCGGTGTAAGCGAGACTTGCGAGACCGGCTGCAACGACAGGCAGGTCGGTTGCCGCCAGCCAGAAGATGTGAATGAAGCCGCTGCCGAGCAGGCTGATGACGACCGGGTCGCCCCGGGTGGTCGAGAACGGCAGCCAGCCCCGGCGCTCGACGGTCGGCCAGCGCAGTTCCGCGAGCGTCATGAGGGTGAGAGCCAGCGCGATGCAGGCGAAGAAAACGGCCGTCGGCCAGGTCCAGGCCATCCATTCCATCAGACCCGCCCCATGGCAAAGCCCTTGACGAGATGCCGGCGCACGAACCACACAACGGCGATGCCCGGCAGGATGGTCAATACGCCCGCCGCCGCCAGCACGCCCCAATCGAGCCCGGCGGCGCTCACCGTGCGGGTCATCACCACCACGATGGGCTTGGCGTCGCTGGCCGTAAGCGTCCGGGCGATCAGCAGCTCCACCCAGCTGAACATGAAGCAGAAGAACACGGTGACGCCGATGCCGCTGCGAATCGCCGGGATGAAGATGCGGAAGAAGAACCAGGTGCGGGAGTGGCCGTCGATGCGCGCCATCTCGTCGAGTTGGCGGGGCACCGCGGACATGAATCCTTCCAGTATCCACACGGCAAGCGGGACGGTGAACAGGCAGTGCGCCAGGGCCACCGCCAGGGGCGTGTCGAACAGGCCGATGGCCGAGTAGAGCTGGAAGAACGGCAGCAGGAAGACCGCGGGCGGGGCCATGCGGTTGGTGAGCAGCCAGAAGAAAAGGTGCCTGTCCCCCAGGAAGCGGTAGCGCGAGAAGGCGTATGCCGCCGGCAGCGCGACGGCGACCGATACTACCGTGTTGATCGCGACGTAGGTGAGCGAGTTGGCGAAGGCTTCGTACCAGACCGGGTTGGTGAAGATCTCGATGAAGTTTTCGAGCGTCGGCCGGGCCGGTATCACCTCCAGGGAACCGGTGATGTCCTGGTTGCGCTTCACCGCCATGGTGACCAGCCAGTACAGGGGCAGCAGCAGGTAGGCGCAGTACAGGTACAGCGTCCAGTGTGCCTTGCGGCCGTCAGCGGTCATGGGCGTCCCGCTTCATCACCGAGGTGTAGAAGAGCCAGCAGAGCAGCAGGATGAGCAGGAAATACAGGACCGAGAAGGCCGCGGCGGGGCCGAGGTCGAACTGGCCGACCGCCATGCTGGTGAGATACTGGCTGAGGAAGGTGGTGCTGTTGCCGGGCCCGCCGCCGGTGAGCACGAAGGGTTCCGTATAGATCATCAGGCTGTCCATCAGGCGCAGCATCACCGCAATGGTCAGCACCGCGCGCAGGCGCGGCAGTTCGACATAGCAGAACACCTGCCAGGCGCTCGCGGCGTCGAGTTCGGCTGCCTGGTAGCAGGCCCGGGGAATCGATGCCAGCCCGGCAAAGGCCAGGAGCGCCACCAGCGAGGTCCAGTGCCAGACATCCATCAGCAGCAGGGTGATCCAGGCATCCAGCGCAGAGCCCGTGTAGTTGTAGGCGATACCCAGCGCCGCCACGGCTGCGCCCAGCAGGCCGATGTCGGGGCGTGCGAATATCTGCCAGATCGTGCCGACCACGTTCCAGGGAATGAGCAGGGGTATGGCCAGCACAATCAGGAATACGGCCGTGGCCCGGCCCTCCCGCGGCAGGGTTCGCGCGATCCAGATACCCAGCGGCACCTCGATCGCGAGCACCAGGCCGCTGAACAGCACCTGCCGCAGCAGGGCGTCGATGAAGCGCGGGTCGCGCAGGGTTTCGCGGTACCAGTCGAGGCCGACGAAGATGCGTGTATCGACGTCGAAGATGTCCTGAACCGAATAGTTGACGACCGTAATCAGGGGTACTATGGCGGTGAACGCCACCACCAGCACGACGGGTAGAACCGCCAGCCATGCCTTGTCGGTGCGCATTGCCGGTTAGCCCTCTGTCCTCGCCCAGCGACTGCCGTTTGTTACGGGGTCGCCACCGGTCGGGCGCAGCCCGAGCCGAAGCACCGCTTCGGCAGGTGGCGACGCCCCGCAACTGGTTGCGGGGCCGGG
>JAPOON010000509.1 GCA_026713405.1 Gammaproteobacteria bacterium | reverse complement strand
GCGGTCTGCGAGGCGGCGGGGGGGCCCATCGCCCGGCCCCGCCGCGGCGACGGCCCGACCCTGCTCGAATGCAAGACGTACCGCTACTACGACCATGTGGGCGTGCGCGGCATGGGCTTGAGCTACCGCACCGACGAGGAAGTGGAGCAGTGGCGCAAGAAGGACCCCATCGACACCTTCGAGGCACGGCTTGCCGAACAGGGCATTCTCTCCACCGAAGCGGCGCAGGCCGTTCATGACGAAGTCCGGGCCGAAGTCGATGCCGGCATCGAGTTTGCCGAGGCAAGCCCGTTCCCGGATCCGGCATCCATTACCGAAGACGTCTACGCGTAACCGTTCAGGAAAGAAACATGGCCGAAGCACAGGAAAAACCCAGGGAAATACCTTACGTCGCCGCCATCGCCGACGGCCTCCGCGCCGTCATGCGGGAACAACCGGACGCCTTCATCGCCGGTGAGGATGTCGCCGAAGCGGGCGGCGTCTACGGCTACTTTCAAGGCTTGTTGAAGGAATTCGGGCCCGACCGGGTGGTCGACACGCCGATTTCCGAGGAAGGCATCGTGGGCCTCGGCGTCGGCGCCGCGGCCACCGGTTGCCGTCCCATCATCGATGTGATGTTCATGGACTTCATGGGCGAGTGCATGGATGAAATCACCAACCAGCTTGCCAAGATGCGCTACATGTTCGGCGGCCGCGCAACGCTGCCCGTCACGGTACTCAGCATGGCGGGGGCCGGCGCCCACCTGGCAGCACAGCACAGCCAGAGCCTGGAGGCCTGGATCTGCCACGTACCCGGGTTGAAGGTGACCATGGCGTCGACCCCCTACGATGCCAAGGGCCTGATCATCGGCGCCGCCCGGGACGACAATCCGGTATTCGTCATACTGAACAAGATGTCCCTGGCCATGATGGGGCATGTGCCGGAGGAGCCCTACGCAATACCCCTGGGCGAAGCCAACATCGTTCGTGAAGGCAGCAACTACACCATCATCGCTTTTGGCCGCATGGTGCACGAAGCGCTGGCCGCCGCCGAGGAGTTGACCAAGCTCGGCATCGATGCCGAAGTGATCGACCCCCGTACCTTGCAACCGTTCGACACCGATACGGCCGTGGCGTCCATGAAGAAAACCCACCGGGCCATGATCGTGCACGAAGCGGTGCGTTTCGGGGGCTTCGGCGCCGAGATCGCCGCGCAACTGCAGGAACTGGCCTTCGACTATCTCGATGCGCCCATCGCCCGGGTCGGGGCGCCCTTCTCGCCGGTACCCTTCAGCCCTGCGCTGGAATCGCACTACGTTCCCAACGCCGATCGCATCGTGGCGGAGGCGAAGAAACAGCTCGGCCTGTAGCAGCCCCGGAATTCAGAAGCCGCCACGCGCACGGCAGGCCGACTCGTGGGAGTGCTGGGCATGGTCGCCAATCCGGCGTCCGGAAAGGACGTGCGCCGTCTCGTCGCCCGGGCGTCGGTATTCGACAACCAGGAAAAACGGGCCATAGTGGGCCGGGTGCTCACCGGCGCCGTTGCCGCCGGCGCCCGGCAATTCGCCTATCTCGACGATCCGCACGGCATCGTTGCCGGCGCGCTCGAGGACCAGAGCAGCCGCAAGACCCGCGACACGGCGGACGGCCACGCAGTCGATGGCCTTGAAGCCCAGGCCCTGGACTCCACCCGCACCGGAACGCCGCTCGATACCATTTCCGCCGCCCGGGCACTGAAGGACATGGCCTGCGCCGTGACCATCACCCTCGGCGGCGACGGCACCAATCGCGCCTTTGCCATCGGCTGGCCGGATGCGCCCCTTTTGCCCCTGTCCACCGGCACCAACAACGTGTTCCCGTCGCTGCTCGAGGGAACCGTCGCCGGAGCCGCGGCCGGGCTGATCGCCGTCGGACGCATTGCTATTGACGAGGTCGCCACGCAGCAGAAACTCATACGTGTTGAAATAGAAGACGAGCGCGACGACCTGGCATTGATCGACGCGGTACTCAGCCGGGAACGCTTCGTTGGCGCCCGCGCCCTGCTCGCCCCGGAGGCGCTG
>JAPOON010000508.1 GCA_026713405.1 Gammaproteobacteria bacterium | reverse complement strand
GTCGGGCGCCGCCGAATATGCGGGGCAGACCGCCGAATTGGTCGTGACAATCCTGGAAAACGACCCGAGCCTTGCTGTTCCGCGGAACGCCGGTGGCGGTGCCGGAAGGGAGTATGGCGACCTACGAGGTGTCGCTGGCGACCGAACCGACTGGGGATGTGGCCGTGGCGATCGAGGGAATCTCCGGAGACCTGAGCCTTGACTCGACAGACCTCCTTTTCATGCGGGTCATGCGGGGTAACTGGGAAATCGCGCAAACCGTGACGGTAACAGCGGCCGACGACGAAGACAGTGCGACCGACCCGGCGGTAACACTGACCCACAATGCGACGGGCGGCGGCTACGACGGCATTGCCGGAACCGTACGGGTATCCGTCACGGAAAAAGACCAGGTGACCAAGGGTGGCGGTCTTCAACCCCGGGAGCAATCCGAACCAGGTAAGTAGCCTGAGGCTGGTCAGTCCGGCCGAAGACGACGCCGTGGTGACCATTGTGGGTATCGACGATGCCGGCAGATCGCCGGGAACGGAGGTGACCGTAACGGTGCCGGCCGGCGCCTCGCGTACGCTCACCGCGGCGGAGCTGGAGTCGGGCGGCGAAGGTCTCGACGGTGCGCTTGGCAACGGAACCGGAAAGTGGCGTCTCTCGGTCACCAGCGTAGAACCCATAGTCGTGATGAGCCTGCTCTCCAGTCCGACGGGACACCTGACAAATCTCTCGACCGCGCCCGGTCGAACCGAAAGAGTCATTGTTCCTGCTGCGGCCCGAACTCGGTGCGCGCCGAGTCCCAGATTGCCGTGTCCAGGTCGGCCGGCGGGACGTGCCCGCCCTGACAGTCGGTGACCGTGGCGAGAATCTTGACTTCCGCATCCAGGCGCTTGTTGTAGTCCCGGTTGGTGGGACAGCTCAGCACGGGCGTTTCACCCATCAGGTAAGCCACCAGGGCAAGCCGGGCGGCCGCCCCGTAGGCATCGGCGCCGGTTGGCCAGTCGGCCAGTTGGCGCCACATGTCCTTGAGTTGCCGCCCCGCTTGCTCAAGGGCGCGCGCCTGCGTTTCGAGGCGCGATATCTCGGCCTGCAGCGCGGTGCAACGGTTCCTGGCCTGCAGCGCACCGGGATGCCCCAGTGCCGCGGGCGGCAAGGTTCGGACCTGATCATGGCCCGCCGCCGCGAGTTCGCGGCCCAATCGCGCAACGCGGGAACGCAGGAAACCGACGCGAGCCAGCACATCGCCGCCCAATTCGCGGGAGCCCGGGCCGCCGAGCAGTTGAGCGGCACAGATGTGGAGCGCTGGATACAGCGAGAAATCGGGGCCCTGGTCTTCCACCGCGACCGCGAATTGCCGAACGCGGCAATTGGCCTGAATTTGGCGAGACTCGTTGTCGGGGCCGCGCAGGACCAGGCTGATTCGGCGCCCGGATTGCCATTCGCCATTCTGGGCGCAATGATGGGTCCACTGCACGAAGTCCTCGCTCTTGAGCAGTGCCACGTCGAACAGATTGACATCGACCGCTTCTCCATCCAGTGCACGCTGAAACTTGTTCGGGTCGGCGCATATTGCAGCGGCGACGGATTCCATGGCCATCCTCGTGCCGACATTGTGCTGGGCGCCCCTGGCGACTCCTTCAGCATACGTCGGGGAAAACAGGAGCCAACGCCAGCGCTGCTCCACTCTCAATTGGTGGCTATCGGGTGATTCGTGCGGTCTTGTGGCCAGGACAACTTCATGGACCAGCCTGATGAGGTCCTCGTTGGACAGGGTGTTTATCACCGCTGCGCTAAGCTCGGGCAAACCGATGAAGCCCTGGTGCAACCCGCGGAACAGCAACTGGCCCGTCGCATTGGTCAAGGTGGTTAGTGCAAGGCAGGGAACGTGCCCGG
>JAPOON010000507.1 GCA_026713405.1 Gammaproteobacteria bacterium | reverse complement strand
GGCGCGTTGCCCACCGCCTCCCCACACTCGCGTGCCTCTCGCCCACATATCCACCGCGCCGACAACAAGTTTTTTCATTCCGGAGAAGAGGACAGGAGGGAATTCCTTGAGGGGAGTTGACAGGTCAAAACATATCAGCCGGACCTATTCGTGAATGGACGTAGCGAGGCTGGCAAGAGTAGTGAAGGGGCCGGAAGGAACGGATCGGGAGAAAACGGGCATGGGACTTCGAGACACTCTGTCGGTGGTGGTCCAGTTGCCGGGCCTCTTGGCGCTGAAAAAGAAGCTCGAGCCGCGCCCCCTCGAGGAAAGGGACTGCTTCGCCAGGCAGGTGGAACGCAATGCCGACAAGTTCGGCAGCCGCCCGGCCATCCTGTTCGAGGGGCGCACCGTCACCTGGGCGGAATTCAACGCGCTCGCCAACCGCTACGCCCATTGCCTGAAGGCGCGAGGCATCGGGCGGGGCGATGTGGTGAGCCTGCTGATGGAGAACCGGACCGAGTTTCTCGCCGCCATGACCGGGCTGAACAAGCTGGGCGCCATCGCCGGTTTGATCAACACCAACCTGCGCGAGCGGCCGCTGGCGCACTGCGTCAACACCACCGGCTCGAAGGCGTGCATTTTCGGCGAGGAGTTGACCGAAGCGCTGGGCGGGGTGAAAGCCGAACTGCCGCTCGACGAAGGCAGCGGCTACATCTACGTGCCCGACGCGGGCAATCCGGCCCCCAACTGGGCGGTCGACCTGGCCGCGGAAAGCGAAGCCGCATCCGCGGAAAACCCGCCGGATTCCCGGGAAACGAAGTTGGGGGACACGGTCGCCTACCTGTTCACCTCCGGTACCACCGGGCTGCCCAAGGCCTCCATCTGGTCCAACCGGCGCTTCCTCGCCTCGGCCGGCATGTCGCACCTGGCCGGGCTGAAATGCACCGAAAAAGACCGGCTTTACCTGTGCCTGCCCCTCTATCACGGCACCGGCCTGATCATCGGTGCCGGGGCATGCATCGCTTCGGGCGCCTCCATGTTCCTGCGGCGCCGATTCTCGGCCAGCAACTTCCTGAGCGAAGTGCGCGAACACCGGACGAACTGCCTGGTGTACGTGGGCGAGCTGTGCCGCTATCTCGCCAACACGCCGGCCCGGCCCGACGACCACGACACTCCGCTCAAGACCATCATCGGCAACGGCCTGCGCCCGGATGTGTGGATGGATTTCAAGCAGCGGTTCGGCATCCGCCGCATCAGCGAGTTCTACGGTGCGAGCGAAGGCAACGTGGCCTTCGCCAACCTCCTGAACAGGGACCGCACCGTCGGCATGACAACCGCCGAGATCGCCCTGGTGAAATACGACACCGATGCCGACGAGATCGTGCGCGACGACCAGGGCCGGTGCATTCCGGTCGAGGCCGGTAAACCCGGGCTGTTACTGGGCAGGATTACGGAAGAAGCGGTATTCGAGGGTTACACCAGCGCCGAGGCCACCGAGCAGAAGATTCTGCGCAATGCCCTTGCGGACGGAGACGCCTGGTTCAACACCGGCGACCTGATGTGCGAGGTGGACGTCGGCTACACGGCCGGGTTCCCCCACTACCAGTTCGTCGACCGGGTAGGCGACACCTTCCGCTGGAAATCCGAGAACGTCTCGACCACCGAAGTCGGCGAAATCGTCAACGGCCATCCCCAGGTGCAGATCTGCAACGTCTACGGCGTGGAAGTGCCCAATACCGACGGCCGCGCCGGCATGGCGGCCCTGGTGCTCGAACCCGGGGTGGAGTCACTCGACCTCGAGGATTTCTCGGCCTTCGTCAACCGGGAACTGCCCGCCTACGCGCGGCCCGTCTTCCTGCGCC
>JAPOON010000506.1 GCA_026713405.1 Gammaproteobacteria bacterium | reverse complement strand
TTCTTATGCGCTCGCACAGATTGCCGATACCCTGCACGATCTCGGCTTCAAGGGCCTGCGGTCGACCGGCCTGAAGCGCAAGCATCCGGTTGCGCTGGTCAGGGAGTGGAAGCGTCAGGGCCGCTCCACCGGCACGATGAAGAACAGGATGGCGCACGTGCGCTGGTGGGCGAAACACATCGGCCGTCCGGGCGTGGTGCCGTCCAACGGGGCGCTCGGCATCGCCAACCGCGGTTATGTGACCAACGAGGACAAGAGCCAGGTCCTCGACCCGGACAAGCTGGCGCTGGTCAAGGACGCGCACGTCGCCATGGTGCTGCGCCTGGAGGAAGCCTTTGGCCTGCGGCGGGAAGAGGCGATCAAGTTCACGCCGGCACGCGACGACCGGGGCGATCGTATCCGGCTGAAGGGTTCGACCACCAAGGGCGGTCGCCCGCGCGAGGTGCCGATACTGAAGGACAGTCAGCGCAAGCTGCTCGACGAGGCGCGCAAGCTGGTCGGAAGCGGCGCGTTGATCCCGCCGAAGCGCAACTACAAACAGCAGCTCAAGGTGTACGAGACCCAGACTCGGGCGGTGGGTCTGTATCGTATGCACGGGCTGAGACATGCGTACGGTGTCTCCCGATACGAGGAACTCACGGGCTGGAAAGCGCCGGTGGCGGGCGGTCCATCGCAACGCTCGCTGACCGGCGCAAGGCGGCGCATCGACGCCGACGCACGGCGGACAATAGCCCGGGAACTCGGACATGGGAGGGCCGTAATATCATCGATTTACATTGGGACGTGAAGGGGCCGGAACGCCCGCCACCGGGGTCAACAGGGTAGCGAAACGCGGTGTTGGAAATCAGGGGAATCGACGCGATTGTGTGGTAGCTTCGCCCACCATGAAAGAACGGCAAGGGCATGGCGCGCTGCTTCGCCGCGTCGCCCGACTGATCGCCAAACAGCCGGGCCGCACCGAACTGGAGTTGACACGAGCGATCTACGGGCGAGACATGCTTTACACACGCGTAAACGTTCAGGTCCGCCTGCTGGTCAGGGCGGGGAAAGTACGGCGCGAGGGCGCGGGTTACAGGAGCGACCCGTATCGCTACTTTCCAGCGACGGAAGACTGATTTTCGAACCGGGGCGGCCCGCCTCGCTGACCGGCGTGCACCCAGGTACACAACGGGCAAAATCCGGGCGAATGTCGAGGCCCGCGTCGAAGGACGCGACGACCGGAGCCGCCGCGCCCTCGACCGCGAAAGGCGGAATCAGTAGCGGTGATGCAGCTTCCCGTTCATCAGCGACCAGCGCCATCCCTGTTCCGCGGGATCGGGGTCCGGGAGCGGACTCCAGTATGCTGCAGAGGCTTCAGGCGCCGGTCGCCCGTTCCAGGGACTAATGCCAAGATCGAGGTTGCTCGCCTTGTGCACCTTGTCCGGCTGGGCGGCGAACTCGTCGATGGCCGCGGCGTCCATGGCGTCCTGGCGCTTCTGAGTGCGCTCGATGTCCCGATCGTCGCGGCACCGCTGGCATAGGAAATCGCCCGGCAGCCGCTGGCGATACGCGCATCTGCGGCATCCGCCTTGTGCGATCAGCGCTTTCCTGCGGCGCCGACAGCTTCGAGCCCGCCTTTGCAGGCAGGAGCGGCAAGACTTGGCATACTCCCCGTTCTTCTTGATATGAACGGGTTTTCGACAACGGCGCTGACTGCACGTCGGGCGTTCCTGGCTGAAGGACTCGGGATGCGGAACATCGGCTGGCAGGGTGCCGCGCAACTGGGCGAGCATGTGATCGAGGTTCATGATGGTCTCCTGTTCAGGTTGCGACGCGGAGTGCGTCGGTGCCTGAACGGCGGCACGCGCGCGCAGGCCGGTCACCTCGCGCCAGCGAGGTCGAAGCACGCGGAGAACCCGCCCAGCGGGTTGACCGGCGGAGCACGCGTGACACGCTTACCGCGCACGACGGACGACCGGACCCGTCGTTGGTGAGGGCCGTGCTGAACGGCAGCGCGCCTGGCAGCTTTGGCGCCGGTGGGGCCGCCATCGTCGGATCCATCGGCCCGGCGGTTCCGGCGGTCGGTTGTTGGCCAATCTGTCGATGGAAGTGGAAAGCCGCGGGAAGGGGAGTGCCTGCCCCGGCCCCCTAGCGCGGCCGCGGGTTGCGGCCGATTCGTCACCCTTCCTCTTCGGTCAACCGGTGAAAGCGTCACCGGACAAACGGACGTACCGATGCCACGCCCGTGCGGGGTTTCCGGTAACACGCTTGCAATTCGTCCGGGCATCTCGGCCCTGCCCAATCGAGCGTGGGCCGAATCGGACTGCCTGATGTGAGAGACTTCGCTCTCCGGTTCGCTTGCGGCCGCCGGGCGGTTTCCAATGATCTGCACATGGGAGCAAAGGATCCGGGAAGCGGCCGAGCGCCCGCGAACGTGAACGGGAGGGAATCTTGGGTGCGCTGACAAAAGCGGAGATGGCCGAGCGCCTGGTTGACGAGGTGGGCTTCAATCGGCGTGAAGCGAGCGAGATCGTGGAGCAGTTCTTCGACGAAATCGCCGACGTGCTTGCGGCCAACGAACCGGTCAAGCTCTCGGGATTCGGCAATTTCACACCGCGGGACAAAGGCGCGCGGCCGGGCCGGAATCCCAAGACCGGAGCAGGGTTCCTCATTACCGCCCGGCGGGTGGTCACGTTTCGCGCCGGTCGGAAACTGAAGGCCAGGATGAAAGCCTACGCCGGACCGCGATCCACAGGGTGAACTCAAGTAAGCCTATAGATCCGCGCAGCTGCGGATCGATGGCGACACGGACCGTTTCCAGCGCCCGGAGGGCGCAAGCGTCAGTGATCGTCACCCGAAGGGCCGAGACCGCCCCGCGGGCTCGGTTCGGCGAAGCCGAATAGAGCACGGCCCGCCAGGGCGACGCCCCCACGAAGGCTGCCTGTCAGACCGTCCGGCGTCCCCGTAGAGCTACCGAACGTCCCTCTGGATACCAACGACTACGCGGCCTGACCAAACGCCGTATCGCACACGCAGAATCGCTCGTAGCGTGGCAGGGATCGGGCGGGTCGCGAGGTTGGTGCGTTCGAGGCGCGGTGCGCGCGCGATGCCGCTGGCCGTGGCCGGCCCGCCCGTTCCCTGCCGGCCGCGTTTGACCGATGTCGCCGCGTCAAGGGGTTGCGCCCGGCGCAGCCGGGCGCCCTGGGTGGCCCTTGACCTGGCTGCGGCGAAGGACAACGAACGGCAGCAACCCGGCGGATGAAATGTCCGGGGTTGCATGGACGTGGATCACGCACACGATGGTGAACGGAAGGACGGAAGAGGTGGCGGCACCCGGCAGCGCTGGATAGGATAGGATTCGGTCGGTCGGGATGAAAGGCGGCGAGCGGCGCTACCGCGCCAGTCCAGGGCGTCAAGGCGCTCAAGGCGTCGCAGAAGGGGGCACGACTGCGCGGATCGGGACGGTGTCATTTTGTTGGCCAACGGTTAACCGGCGGTTGTGAAAAAGGTGAAAAACCCCTTATAAACAGGGGGTTATGGAGGGTTATGAAAAGTGGCTTCGCTGCCGGCGCACCAGCCACGACATCCTGCTTATGCGAGAGGGTGTGGGACGAGCTCAAACGCGCCGAAAGGGAAGCCCCGCATGTCAGCTCTGTCCCGGGATTCCGGCGTTATCCCCCATTTATCCCCCAGTCAACTCCCCGAGACGCGCCGGTCCTGTCCCGCCCAGTAGGGTTCGCGCAGGTCCTTGCGCTTGATCTTGCCAACCGGACTCTTCGGCAGCGGTTCCGTCTGTATGGTGACGCTGCCGGGCTTCTTGTACGAGCCCAGTTCCTGCGCCGCCAGATCGATGACTTCGTCCGCAGTCAAGGCATCGGCGTCCTTGACTACGCAAACCGCATGGGGCGTTTCACCCCACTTGGCGTGGGGTACGCCGAATACGGCGACTTCGATCACCGCCGGGTGATTGGCGATGGCGTTCTCGAGTTCCGCCGGCCAGATGTTGAAGCCGCCGGAGATGATCATGTCGTCGGCCCGGTCGACGATGTAGAGATAGCCGTTGGCATCGAGGCGCCCGAGGTCGCCGGTCTTGATCCAGCCGTTGATGACCCGCTCCCGCGTGGCTTCCTCGTTGTTCCAGAAACCGCTCATCATGCCGTCGGCCCGGGCGACGATCTCGCCGACCTCGTTGGTCGCCACGGGCCGGTTGTCCTCGTTCCAGATCTCTACCTCCGCGAAGGGCAGCGCCAGGCCACAGGAACGCAGCGGTGTCGAGCCCTCGACCTCCGCGAACCACTGGCGCGGCCCCATCATCGATACCGGCAGCACCTCGGTCTGGCCGTAACCCTGGTAGAGCACATCGCCGAACACGTCCCGTGCGGCAAGCGCCGTGGCATCCTGAATGGGCGCCGCGGCGATCAGCAGGCACTTCAACTTCGAGAAGTCCCGCCCACGCGCGCTGTTGTCCTGGACGACGGCATTGACCATGGTCGGCACCATGAAGCCGTAGGCAATGCCTTCGCGTTCCATGAGGTCGAGGGTCTCCCGGGTGTCGAAATGGTCCAGCATGACGTTGCAGCCGCCGCTGAGCCAGGTGGGCAGGTACTGATAGCCGGAGCCGTGGGAAATGGGGCCGAGGTGCATGCACTTGTCGCCGGGTTCAACCGGCGGAAACGCGTAGAACCAGTCGCGCCCGGCGTCGAGCCAGGCCTTGTGGGTATAGGCAACGCCCTTTGACTTGCCGGTGGTGCCGCCGGTGTGGCGAATGATGAAGTTGTCGTCTTCGGCGATTGCGAGATCCGGATCGTCCCCCGGATGCTGCGCCAGCCAGTCTTCGTAGCCTGCATCGCGCACCCACACCTGGTCGAGATCGGGCAGTTCATCGGCAATGCCGGCGACCTCCGCGGCATGGTTCTCGCTCACGATCAGCAGCCGGCACCCGGTGTGCCCGAGCATGTGCAGGTGCGCATCGCGGCCGTTGCGCGGGTAGAGCGGTACGCGCACGAGGTTCGCGGCCGCAGCGGCGCCGAACAGGTCCGCCGCCTCGATCGAATTGTCTTCGAGCACGCCGATCCGGTCTCCCGGCTCAAGGCCCGCTGCCAGCATGGCGTTAGCCAGGCGCAGGGAGCGCTGCCAGGATTCGGCGAAGGTCAGGCGGCACTCGCCATGCACCACCGCTTCGAGATTGGAGTAGTGAGCGGCTGCCCGCCGCATCAGGGTACGCACATCCATGTCTGGTCCTTGCTGATTCACCGGGCCGGCCAACGCAAAGTGGGTGGCCTGCGGTAATCATAGGAATTTATGGGGCAGGACACTACGGCAAAATGCCGGCGCCCGTTTACGTGAAACTCCTCTGCGGGGTCTGAACAGTGGGCGGCTGCCCGCCGAGGCAGGGTTTGCACATCCGCTTCAGGCGTGCCGACCGGGAACTTTCTACGGTCTTCGTTGACTGAGTCATATTGTTAGTTGCCAGTGCGGTTCACGCTGCTCAAACCTCAAAGATCTTCAGACAGTGCGGGAGTATTCGCGTAGTGATCGATGTACAGAGTTTCCTGGTCGCGGCGGGGCACGCGAACGGCGACGCGACTCTCGCTCTCGACTTTGACCGGCAAGGCGTCACTGCCCGTTCCGGGCGGGTCGCTCGTTGGCTCGCGCACATTCGAAAAGTGGAAAACCGCGCGCTCGCCGAGCGCTTCGTTGACGCTCTCGTAGAGCGGTATGGAGAGGATCCGGCGGCGGCTGCGGCTGCGACTACCGGATTGGCCAGAACCAGGGCTCGCGGCACGGCCCTGCGTGTTCGCGAGGTGCGGGAAGTCATTCAACGGGCCCAGGGCTTTCAGGAGTCCTTTTCGATTGCCAACCGCAGATGGGCCGATCGGACCCGGGCAGCCGGCGTAACCCCCACCGATCTCGCGAACAGTGTTCCCCTCCTCAGGGTCAAGATCGATGCCGCGGCCAGAGTTCGGTTTCGCGAGAACCCCAGTGTGTCGAAGCTCGTAGACCCCGAGGTTGTAGCGCGCAAGACCCAGGAGGCAATTATGGCGAATGGCCGTGGCGGCAAGCACCTGGTCTCCATACAGGAAGCCGCCAACGTCCTGACCAGGGTGGTCGCCGACGAACTTGAGACGGCTTACGTTTCACATCGAAATCGTGCTTTCAGGGCGTTGTCGCTGACAGAGGGTTCCATCGCCCGTCAGGCCTACGAGCGGGCGGCGGCGGAACTCGAACTGCCGCCCGACGTTTGTCTGGAACAGCTTACCCCCGATGCGGCGGAAGACCTCGAGGGTAGGCTGCATGAAGGTGTCCTGACCGGCCGAATCCCGGCGGACCGGCTCGACGATGATGCCGCATTGACCGAATTCGCGCACACAGAAGCGCAGCGCTTCCTGGCCGAGCGGGTTGAGGCCCGCGCGGCGGTCGCCGGGCTCGACCTTGGCGGGGAGGCCAGCCGCAGCGCAAGGGCAGCCCTGTTGTCTCTCGTAACCCGCGACAATGTACCCGCGCACTTCGTGTCCGCAATGGGGCGCGCGTACGCACGCGCGCGGGAGGATATTGCGCGCCTGGCCGGGTCGTCATCGGACGCGGCGCTGGCAGTCAGCATCCGCAATATTCAACTTGAGATCGAAAAAGCGTTCCTGGAAACGGACATTCGCATCGAAGTCGACAACCAGAACCGGATGTTCGACCAGGCATGGCGATTCCTGCTCGCGCCGGGCGGTGAAGCGCAGGCCGCTGCAATCTTGGGTCGGTTCGCTCCGGCCGACAGCCTGTTGCGGGGCATAACCGAGGGCGCGTCCAACTACCGCTTGCTTTTCCCCGGCACCACGGAATGGAGCCGTACGTATCGGGGCGTCCACAAATCGCTGAATGGCCAGCGGATCCACAACCAGCAATCCAGACAGACGGCGAGTGTCTATTCCACGCTGATGCTGTCGTTGTGCAGGATTCTCGACCAGTCGGTGGTGGGCGGCATGAACGTCGAAGAGCCGGATATCGAGAGGACGCCGGGCGACGGGGCGGTCGCCGCCTTGCGCAACTTCGGCATTCCGTTTCCCCCGCCCGACAGGGTTGGCGAAGCCAACCCCCACGTTTCGCTCTCGGACACCCAGGCAGCGGTGATCGTCGCGGAATTGCGTTCCCGTCCGACCCACGGTATCCGCGAAGCATCCGATGAGTCCGGATTGGCGAAGGCATGCCTGGAGGGCCTCGAAGCGGACCACGAGCGCTACCAGCAACAGGTGGACCGCTTCGGGTCGGGCCGTGTAATCAACCGCTTCTACATCGACAGCGAACAATGCCTGCCTCAGAACCCGGCCGCAGTGGTCCGGGCGTTGCGAGACTTCTGCATGGAACAGGACGGAGAGGGCGCCGGAACGTTGAATCGTGAACTGCTGCAGAAGGTTTCCGCCATGGCAACGCAAGACACGATCGAATGCGTGCACAGGGGATGCATGAATCCGAACCGGCCTGATCTGGCCATCATGAACGGCGACCTGCAGGGTGTGGTCGACAGCACGGAGTACAGGCTGTCCAGGGGCGACAACGGGGAAATCCGATTGCGGGTAGAGCAGCTTTTCCGGCCTCTTTGGTACCTGCCGGCAAACAAGGACGCTGACGTGGAGGCATTGGGCCCGGAAGAGGATGCCGTCCCCGACCGCATTGCATTGAGCCCGACGCAGAGCCACTTCCGTACAACGGTTGAATTGCGACTTGTACCGAATACCCGGGAGCCCGTCATCGACAACGTCGACCTCGGCTACCGCCTCGTCGAGGGCGTCCACAACGAAAATGAGTCTCCATATATCATTCACAATCCCGCCAGGGTGTGAGGCTCCGTGCTTTCCGTGTCCAACTCCGGGTACCGGACCGGCGAGGCACTGCCCCAGGCCGCCGGAAATGCGGTGAACGGGAGCGAATTCGACTCGTTTGACAGCCCGATGCGCGAACAGGGGGGTCCGTTCGCAACGGGTTCGGTGCGGCAGCAAGCCCTCCGATGCGGTGACGGCCGCGGCGGGGCTTGCCCAGGCACCGCGACCCGGACGATTCAGTACTTGTAACTCTCCGGCTTGAACGGCCCGGCCGTGTCCACCCCGATGTAGTCGGCCTGGGAGGCGGTGAGCCGGGTCATCGTGCCGCCGAAGCCCGCCACCATCAGTTCCGCCACCTCTTCGTCGAGCTTTTTCGGCAGTACCTCGATGGTCACCGGCGCCCGCTGGTTGTCGGGCTGGCTGGCCCAGCGTTCGTGGTAGAGGTGCATCTGGGCGAGTACCTGGTTGGCGAAAGAGCCGTCCATCACCCGGGACGGGTGGCCCATGGCGTTGCCCAGGTTCACGAGGCGGCCTTCGGAGAGCAGGATGAGGTAGTCGCCGGGTTGGTCGCTGCGGAAAACCTGGTGCACCTGGTCCTTCACCATCTCCCAGCGCCAGTTGTCCCGCATGTAGGCGGTGTCTATCTCGTTGTCGAAGTGGCCGATGTTGCAGACCACGGCGCCGTTCTTGATGGTCTGCAGCATGGCGGCGTCGCAGACGTTGCTGTTGCCGGTGCAGGTCACCACCAGGTCGGTGTCGTTCATCAGCCGGGTGTCGATGTCTTCGACGCGGCCGGTATTGACGCCGCCGCGGTAAGGTGAAACCAGTTCGAAGCCGTCCATGCAGGCCTGCATGCCGCAGATGGGGTCGATCTCCGCCACCCGCACGATCATGCCTTCCTGGCGCAGACTCTGGGTGGAGCCCTTGCCGACATCGCCGTAGCCGAAGACCAGGGCGCGCTTGCCGGCCAGCAGCATGTCGGTGCCGCGCTTGATGGCATCGTTCAGGCTGTGCCGGCAGCCGTAGCGGTTGTCGTTCTTGGATTTGGTGACGGAGTCGTTCACGTTCACCGCGGGCACCTTGAGTTCGCCTTGACGCAGCATGTCGTGCAGCCTGTGTACGCCGGTGGTGGTCTCTTCGCTGATGCCGTGGATGGCGCGCAGCATCGACGGGTAGCGCTGGTGCACCATCTGCGTGAGGTCGCCGCCGTCGTCGAGCAGCAGGTTGGCGTCCCAGGGCTGGCCGTCCTTCAGCAGGGTCTGCTCGATGCACCAGTCGTACTCCTCCTCGGTCTCGCCCTTCCATGCGAACACGGGAATTCCCCGGGCCGCCATGGCGGCGGCGGCGTGGTCCTGGGTGGAGAAGATGTTGCACGACGACCAGCGCACCTCGGCGCCGAGGGCCATGAGCGTCTCGATCAACACGGCCGTCTGCACGGTCATGTGGATGCAGCCGATGACTTTCGCGCCGGCCAGGGGTTGCTCGTCCGCGTATCTGCTGCGCAGCGCCATCAGTGCCGGCATTTCCGCCTCGGCCAGCGCGATTTCCCGGCGCCCGAATTCGGCGAGCCCGATGTCGGCCACGCGGTAATCGGTGAAACTGGCGTCGGACATGGTTCGTTCCTTTTTTTGTTCCGGCTTTGGGCACACAGGCATTACGCGGCTGTTGCGCCGCTGGCCGGGCCGGGGCTTCAGGGGCGGCGGATGCTACCAAAGGTTATCGGAGAACGGAAAACCGGCCGGCGCGCGGCAGGGCGGCGACTGTCGCCACAGCGCCCCCGTGCGGGCCAAAGAGTTCATAATGTGAACGTTCGGGCGACACCGGGAATTCGGAATGAACCGGCCGGAATCGATGGCTGAGGACACACAGGCGGATGCGGCCGCGCATCCGGTAAGCAAGCTGCCGGAGGTCGGCACCACCATATTCACGGTGATGTCGGCACTGGCGGCGGAAGAGGGCGCCCTGAATCTTTCCCAGGGATTCCCGGATTTCGACGGGCCGGAGGAACTGATCGGGCGGGTCCGGCACTACCTCACCAACGGGTTCAACCAGTATCCGCCGATGGCGGGGGTGCCGGCGCTGCGGGAGGCGATTGCAGTCAAGGTCCGGGATCTGTACGGGCTGGAGGTCGATCCGGATACCGAGGTGACGGTTACCTCCGGCGCCACCGAAGCGCTGTTCTGCGCCATGGCCGCCGTGATTCATCCCGGGGACGAGGCGATCGTCTTCGACCCGGCCTACGACAGCTACGAACCGGGGATTCAGCTGCAGGGCGGCATCACGCGCCATCTGCCGCTTCGTCCGCCCGGATACCGGGTGGACTGGGAACGGGTGGAAGCCACAATCGGCCCGCGCACACGGCTGCTGATCTTCAACACGCCCCACAATCCGACCGGTACCGTCTGGGAACGCGAAGACCTCGAGCGCCTGGAGGCGCTGGCAGTCCGGCACGGCTTCTACGTGCTCGCCGATGAAGTCTACGAGCACATCATCTTCGACGGACGGCAACACCAGAGCGTCTGCCGGTTCCCCGGGCTTTTCGAGCGCAGCTTCGCCGTCTCCTCGTTCGGCAAGACCTACCACGTCACGGGCTGGAAGATCGGCTACTGCGTGGCGCCGGCGGCGCTTTCGGCCGAGTTCCGCAAGGTGCACCAGTTTGTCACCTTCACCTCCAATACCCCGGTGCAGCATGGGCTGGCGGATTTCCTTGCCAACCATCCGGAACACCATCTGGAACTGGGTTCGTTCTACCAGCGCAAGCGGGACCTGTTCTGCGCGTTGCTGGAAGGTTCGAGGTTCAGCGTGGTGCCCAGCGCCGGCACCTACTTCCAGCTGCTCGGTTACGAGCGCCTGTTCAACGAAAGAGACTCCGAACTCGCCTTCCGCTTGACCCGGGAAGCGAAGCTCGCGTCGATACCCGTCTCGATCTTCTACGACGACCCGGACGCCAACGACCACAGGGTACTGCGCTTCTGCTTCTGCAAGGATGATGACACGCTCCGCCGGGGAGCGGAAATCCTGCGCGGTCTGTAGCCCGACATTCATGGAACACTTTTTCGGAATTGCCTTTCCGAGCGACGAGCGGGCGCGAGGTACGGTCCTCCTGCACGCCAAGCGACCAGGCTGTCGTTGGATTCCGGGCGCGCTGAACTGCTTTAAAGGTGCTGGAGGCCCGCACCTCACACCCGCTCTCATCCCACAACCTAGCATTGATTTTCCCCGCGCTTTAGCGCGCCGCGTCCTCGTCCCGGCGCG
>JAPOON010000505.1 GCA_026713405.1 Gammaproteobacteria bacterium | reverse complement strand
TGGCGAGCGCCACGGGGATGTGGAACATCTGGCCGGTGAGCATGTACACATCGCTCGGCACGATGCGCTCGGCAACAGTCTGGTTCAGCATGCCCATGTAGAGGGTACGGTGCGAGTGCAGGGCGCCCTTGGAGAGCCCCGTGGTGCCGCCGGTGTAGAGAATGAGCACCGGGTCGTCGTCGCCGGCGCCGTTGGCGGGGGAACTGTCCGGCGCGCCCGCCTTCATGCGCTCGAAGGATTCGTCGCTGTCCGGCCCGTACTGCAGCCAGTGATCGATCTCGACCAGGCCCGAGAGCGCTTCACGCTCGTTTGCGAAGTCGCTGGAAGTGAGAAATGCCCCCGGCTCGCCGTCCTCAAGGATGCGGGCCAGTTCCGGCACCCCGAGGCGCCAGTTGAGAGGCTGCGCGATCAGCCCGGCCCGGGCGCAGGCGTAGTAGGTCTCGAAGTACTCGATGCTGTTCTTGGCCAGGATCGCAACCCGGTCTCCCTTGCGCAGTCCGAGCCCGAGGAAACCGTTGGCGGCCTGCCGCACCGAGCTTTCGAGTTCGCTGAACGACACCCGCCGCCCGGTTGGAATGTCAACGAGCGCCGGCCTCCCGGGATCCAGGTTGGCCCATTTGGCGGTGATGTCGCCGACGTTCACGCGACTCGTTCCCAACTAGCCTGACGCCAGCCAACCCGTTGTTGGGACACCGACTCGTGCTCACCATTCAGACAAAACAGGTTTTTCGAGGATAGATTAGGCACGCCGAACACCGAGGCGGGTATGCGGTACAGCCCTCCAGCACGCCAAGCGAGCAGGCTTTCGGTGGATTTCAGGCGCGCTGAATCGCTTCAAAGGTGCCGGAGGTCCGCACCCAACACCCGCTCTCATTGCCGAGGGCTCAGTGAGTTGGCCAGGACTGCAGTTCTGGAAGTACCTTGTCCGCAAACAGGCGGATACTCGATTCGGCCTGCTCGCCGTTCAGGCCGCCGTAGCTGACCTGTACCGTCAGG
Source organism: Gammaproteobacteria bacterium (assembly GCA_026713405.1). The sequence continues at coordinate 1,659 of JAPOON010000505.1, read as the reverse complement.
TCGAAGTCGCCCAGGCTTTCGCGCCGGTTTTCCATCTTTTCCAGGATCTGCTGCGGGGTGCCGAAGGTGTTGATGTCAACAAACGCGTTCGCCGCATCGTCCATGCCCGTCTCGCGCAGCAACTCCGCGTTGTCCGCGTAGTCGCCATAGCCCTTCATCTGCCGGAAATGGTCGCTGGTCATGTTGTAGTGTTCCATGACCGTGATGTAGTAGTTGGCCATGTACTTGCGCGCGTTCAGTTCCGCGAGTTCGGCGCTCTCGTCGCAGCTGAGGAAGTCGACGCAAACGGGCGACGGCGGCTGGGTGTTGTGATGTTCCCGGTACAGGTCCCGGTATCGGTTGAAATGGTCGGCCATCTCCTCCCAGGGCTTCTGCGCGAAACTCATCATCTTCGCACCCAGGCGCGCAACCACCGGCACCGAGTCCGACGACATGCCCACCGCATAGAAGCGGTCCTTGAAACTTGCATACGGGCGCGGACGAAGTTCCGTACGCCGCTGCTTGTAGTGCGGGCCGTCGCCTTCGATGACACCCGTCTCCAGGGCCTTGAAGATCATTTCCGCGGCCTCGTCGAACCGGTCGCGAGCTTCGTTCATGTCCACGCCGAACCGCTCGTATTCGCGGAGTGCCAGGCCCCGGCCGATGCCGAACAGCGCCCGGCCACGGCTCAGGTGATCGAGCACGATCATGCGTTCCGCCACGCGCAGCGGGTCGTTCCAGGGGAGGATCACCGCACCGGTGAGCAGGCCGATTTTCTCGGTCTGCGATGCCATGTAACTCAGGTACTGGAGGTTGTCCGGAGACATCGCGTAGTTGAAGAAGTGATGCTCTACCGCGCTGAGCGTGTTGAACCCGAGAGGTTCGGCGAGCCCGCCCAGTTGAATGTCCCGCTCCCAGGCCGCCTGATCGGTGGTGCCGTCCTCGAAGTTCTGGAACACCATCAATAGTCCTACCTGCATGATCCACTCCCGAGTGATAGAACACGCACTATAACCAATGTGCGGGCCTTACAGAAATCGCTCAAACGGTAGCGCCGCCCAAGCCTGCGAGCCGGCACCTGCCCGGGGGGTATCCCCGCCGCCCCGTCGAGCGAACACTTGTTGCCGGCGGCCTGCGCGTGTCGCCTACCTCCTGCTCGAAGGCTGCACTGTCTCAACTACGTTCCACCGCAAAAACCAGCAGCACGTTACCGCCCATCCGACCGCCGAACAGGTACCCGGAGTTGACCAGCACGTGGCCGTCGACGACAACCGGACCGTCCGACTCGATGGAGCCGCCACGGCCGATTTCGCCCGAAACCGTTTCGAACTCCCGATTTGTATCGTAGTCCCAAACCACCTCGCCCGTTGCCGCGGCGTAAGCGCGCAGGTGCCCGTCAAACGCCCCGGCGAACACGATGCCGGGCATGGCCGTTACGGCGGCGGACAGCCCCGGGTCGCACTCGGGACGGTCCTCCGGCGCACAGGCGTCCGGCGCCGGGGTGAACCAGAGGGTCTCGCCGGTTTCGGGCTGCAGGGCGAACAGCCCCGGTTTGCGTTCGCCCTTGAAGCGGCCGGAGAACACCGTGTCGGCATTAGGAGCGTAGATGCGGTCCTCCCCGGTGGCCAGACCCCAATGCACCCCGCCGGCAAAGCCGCCGCGGCCGATGCGATGCTTCCA
>JAPOON010000504.1 GCA_026713405.1 Gammaproteobacteria bacterium | reverse complement strand
GCCCACCTCGAGACTCGCGGCCAGGTTGGCGTCCATCGAGAGATCGAGCAGCACCTGGGCGAGTACATCGTCCTTGTCGTCGAGGCTGACGTTGCCGACACCGCCGATCAGGTCCGACCGGTTCTCCGACTCCGCCAGCCAGCGGGCCGTCTCGCTGGAAGCGCCGCGCTGCGACAGCGCATAGACCGAGGCGCCGCTGGCGGACGGGCTCTTGAACGCATCGGCGTGAACGGATATGAACATGTCCGCCCGTTCGCGCCGGACGATTTCGACGCGTTTGCGCAACGGGATGTAATAGTCCCCCTTGCGCACCAGTACGGCGCGATAGCCCGGCGTTTCATTGAACAATGACGCCAGCTTGCGGGCCATCTGCAGAACCACCGTTTTCTCGTACAGGCCATGGGCGCCCACGGCGCCCGGGTCTTCTCCGCCGTGGCCGGCGTCGACGGCGACGATCACGTCGCGTTTCCCGGCCTGGGTTTGCGCGGGCGGCGCAGGCGGCTCTTCACGGTCAGTTTCGAAAAGGTCGACCACCAGGCGATGGCCGTACGGTGCTACCGGTTCGAGCGTGAAATGCCGCGGCTCGAAATTTCCGGCCATGTCCAGAACCACGCGTTGGCCCCCGCCGCGAGGAGCCGTGCGGACATTCCTGATTCGCTCGTGGCCCCGCGCTGCCTTGCCGATGTCGAGACCGTCGACAAGCGAGGCGTTCAGGTCCACCACCACCCGGTCGGGTTCGGCGAGCTTGAAGACCTTGTAGGTGACCGGCCCGGATGTCTCGAACACGATCCGGGTGTGCTCCGGCGCCTCGTGCATCCTTACCCGTTCGACGACCGCGGCCTGGGCTGCCATCGCGGCACCGCAGCACAGCATGGCCAGCAACCCGCCCGCCCAATGCCGCAACCGCCCCCGGGGCGATGCCGGTGGTGAACCGGCGAAGGTTCCCTGCACCATCATCGGCTTACAACGCACGGCGCGTCCTGCGCATCTTCTGCAACAAGCACGGCAGCCGCCGCAACCGTTCCGGCGGGCAGACAGATTTCTGCGCGCCTGCCCTCCCCGTCGACGAATAGCGCAACGTCGATGTCAGGGGCCGGCAGGTGCGCACGGGCACGCTCCGGCCACTCGATGAGCTTGATCGACGCAGCAGCCATATGTTCGTCGACACCGATGAATTCCAGTTCCCGGCTGTCGGCAATGCGATAAAAATCGAAATGGTAGACGCTGTACTCGTCATAGGGTTCAAGGAGCGTATAGGTGGGACTCTTGACCGCGCCCCGGAAACCGAACGCGCGCAGTATGCCGCGTACCAGCGTGGTCTTTCCAGCGCCGAGTTCGCCCCGGAGGAACACCACCGCGTCGCTGCCGAAACCATCTTCCGCGATCAGCAGTGCGGCAAGTTTCGCGCCCAATCCGAGCGTCGCCTTTTCGTCGTCGAGATATGTGTTGACGGCAACCATCGTGAACTTACCCCAGCAACTCGGCAATCGTGGCGTAGAGATCGGTCGCGATCAGGCCGCGGCGGCTGCCGCGCTCCGCGGTCAGGTCGGCCGCGCGGCTGTGCAGGCAAGTACCGACGGTGGCCGCCTCGGCCGCGCTCAATCCCTGGGCGAGCAGGCCACCGATTACGCCACTCAGAACGTCGCCCATGCCGGCCGTCGCCATGCCCGGGTTGCCGTGGCCGCATACGCCAAGGAGCCGGTCGGCCGCGCAGACGGTGCCCGGCCCTTTCAGTACGGCCACCCCGCCGGCAGCCGCCGCGATTCTCAACGCCGAGCCCGGCCGGTCGGCCTCCACCTCGGCCACGGAGGTTCCCAGCAACTGTGCCGCTTCGGCCGCGTGAGGCGTCACCACCGGCGCCGCGGCGGGTGCCTGATCGAGTTCGGCAAGCCAGCGAAGCCCGTCGGCATCGATCAGCATCGGCCTGGGTACCGCTATCGCCCTGGAGAACAGGTTCGCGCCCCAACCGCCGCGACCGATGCCGGGCCCCACTGCCAGTGCGGTCGCACGTCCGAACAGATCTGCAACGGCATCCTCGTCGTCCGCATCCTGAACCATGATCTCCGGGCGGCGGGCGAGGATGGCAGGACGATGCACTGCCCGGGTAATGACACTCACCAGCCCGGCGCCGGTCCGCAGCGCCGCCTCCGCCGCCATGAGTGGCGCGCCTCCCATTGTGAAATCGCCGCCGACAACAACAAGATGGCCGGCGCGATGCTTGTATAGACCGACCCCCAGCGAGGGCAGCGATTCGACGTCGAAATTCAGCAACGGACAGCCGGGCACCTGGTCGAAAACCGATTGGGGCACGCCCAGCCCGGCGTGCACGAGGTCGCCGCGACAGCCCAGCGCCGGGCCCGTGTGCAGGCCCAGCTTGGGCCCGATGAAGCTGACGGTGACATCGGCGTGAACGGCTTCGCCCAGCACAGCCCCGGTATCGCCACCGACGCCGGTGGGCACGTCCACCGCCAGCACCGGCAGCCCGCTCGCATTGATTCGGTCTACCGCATCCGCAAACGCCGGGCGGGGGGGGCCTTGCAACCCGGTGCCGAGCAGTGCATCGACCAGCACCTCGCCACGCACGGGGGCATTCGCCGGCTCCGGCGTGCAGCCGCGTTCGGCGGCCCATTGCCGGGCAAGCTCCGCATCGCCCCGGACTTCACCTTCGCCGACCTGCAGGATCTGCACATCAAAACCGGTTTCCCCGGCCAGCCCAGCGATGACGTAGCCGTCACCCGCGTTGTTGCCCTTGCCGCAGAAAACCGTGATCGAGCGAGCCTGCGGCCAACGCGTCGTCAACTCATCGAAAGCCGCGCGGCCGGCGCGCAGCATGAGTTCGAAACCGGGAATGCCGTGCTCCACAATGGCGATGCGGTCGAGTTCGCGGCATTGGGCGCTTGTATAAAGACTCGTCACCGGGGCGCATTATACTTCGCCGATGACGCCACAAACGGCATCCGGCGAAGCACTCGGCGAGGACATCCAACACTGGGCCCGTGAACTCGGCTTCGAGCAGGTCGGCATCGCCGGCGTGGACCTCTCCGGCCAGGAGCCGCACGTTCGCCGCTGGCTCGAGCGCGGTTTCAACGGCGAGATGGGGTATCTCGAGCGCAACGTCGAGAAGCGGCTGCACCCGCCGCTCCTGGAAGCCGGAACCTGCACCGTGATCTCCGCGCGCATGAACTATCTTCCCGGCGACTCGGATCCCATCGAGACGCTGGCCGATCCGAGCCGGGCCTATATCGCCCGTTATGCGCTCGGACGCGACTATCACAAGCTGATGCGCCGCCGGCTGGCGAAGCTCGCGCTACGGATCGATGCCGCCGTGCAGAGCGTGGACGCGCGCTTCCGGGCTTTTACAGACAGTGCGCCCGTGCTCGAGAAGGCACTCGGCGAGCAGGCGGGCCTCGGCTGGATCGGCAAGCACACCCTGCTCATTCACCCCGACGCCGGCAGCTGGTTCTTCCTCGGCGAGATCTACACGAACATTCCGCTGTCCCCCACCGAGGCGACCGAACAGGACCGCTGCGGCAACTGCAGGGCCTGCATGACCGTCTGTCCCACCGGCGCCATCGTCGACGCGAAGCTGCTCGATGCACGGCGGTGCATCTCCTACCTGACCATAGAGCACAAGACCTCGATACCCGAGGAACTGCGCCCGCTGGTGGGCAACCGCATCTTCGGCTGCGACGACTGCCAGCTCTACTGCCCCTTCAACCGCGACCCGGAGACCACGGGAGAGGAGGCCTTCAGGCCGCGCGTCGTCGACATTCTTCCTGCCGGCGCGGCCAATGCCCGCGGCCGGACGGCGACGGCGGCGACGACCGGCAAAACGCGGGGCGGGCCCGCCGTCGGTCAGGCAGAAAGCCAAATGCCGGCAGCGTCAGCGAAACAGACGGGGCGACTTGACCGGGCATCGCTCCTGGAACTGTTCGCCTGGGACGAGGAGACCTTCCTGCGCAACACCGAAGGATCCGCCCTGCGGCGCATCGACTACGAACGCTGGCAGAGAAACCTGGCCGTCGCGCTCGGTAACGGGCCGCCGTCGCTCAAGGTCATCGCAGCGCTGCAGGAGCGGCTTCCCGGCGCGACGCCGATGGTTCGCGAGCACCTCGAATGGGCGCTTGCGCGTCTGCAGGACGCGTCGGGGACCGATTGCGCGTAGAAGCGCCCGACGTGGCGGCTTTTGCCAATCTCGAGCAGAGAGCGAACAGGCGGGCGCATCGGCGCTCTCGGTGCTACGCCGGACTTTTGCCACGGGCTGCTAGGTTCAGAAGCGGTTATCCGGGGTCATGCCAAAGCCGATATCGGCGCAAGCCTCCTGCAGGGGAACCAGCAGCAAAGGGTCCGCCAGGCTCCGATGCAAGTCAGGCACCTCCGGAAGAGCCGCCTTCGGCACCACGCGCTCGAACAGGGCCAGTGCCGCTCGGTTCGTCATCGATGAATTGAAATACAGGCCATCGATGGAAGGATAGGACTCATAATATCCCCGAGCCCAGTTTTGCGCGTAGCGACGCGGGCCGGTCATCAATTTCATTGACGCCCCGCTTTGCACAGGAAAGGTGTCGGTAAGATCGAGCAACAGCAACGTCGAGCGCAATCGGAACGAGACGAGCCACGGGTGGCGGTCCCGCCGGTCTACTTCGCGGGTGTTCTGAAATACTTCCGCCAGGCAGGTGGGTATGTCGCTCGCCACGTACATGATCCCTCGGCCCTGTTGCCGCGGCCGGCCGTCGTTGTCCCCGAGATGATGGTCGAACCTCGCGTCTGTCGGGCCGAAATGGCGGAGTGCATTCCAGGGCGTCGCCCGCTCGCCGCCGCGGCGATAGATCCGGTGCCAGCGACGATCGTCGCCGACTTGCCGGATTGGCGGGTCGAGTGACCGAAGCCGGCCAGGATCGGGATGCCGTGGCAGCTTCGGCACGGACGGACTACAGGTGACGTGCGAGCGTCTTTACCGGTTCCACATCCCGGCCGGTTTCCAGCCATTCGAGGGGGGAGAGCACGGTATCCGCAACGTCACCGACCGGCAGATCGGAATTTGGCGTTTCATACCAGCTCAGGACGCCAAGTGGATGCATCGATTGCGGCAGCAACCTGTTTACCTGACCGATATTGGGTATCAGCTTGCCTTCGCGAAGCTGAAAGTCCGGCAAGAGCCGTTTGCTCTCCAGCCGGAAGCTGTACAGCGAACGCTCGGAAATCAATTGGTGTACCCGGCCGGGGGTGACCTGGAGCCGCCTGCTCACTTCATCCGGTTTCAGGCTGCGCGCCACCAGTGCGGCAAACCGGACAGCGCCTTCTGCCGCCAGGTCTCGCCCGGAGGTGCGTTCCAATCGCAGGCCACCGTCCCGCAGAACGTTCTGCTCGGCAGTAGTAAAACCGCTGGCCGGGCGATCGTGAACCATCGGCTCCATGGCGCCCAGAACGCGGTCGAGAGCCGTTTCCAGGGCCTGCCGGCTCGAAATTCCGCGCGCTTCCAGGTATCCGCGTTCGTACCGAACAGCCATGGCGCCTCCAGAAAGCTAACTTTCTCTATGTCACATAGAAAAAGTTAGAATAGGCGCAGTCAATCGAAAATACAACTGTCCCCCGGTGCCTGGAGTTCCGACCGGAAGCGGAGCGACACGGAGCCAGGCGGTTACGCTCGCCCCAGCTTGAAAAAGTGCTCGCGGTAGTAGGCCAGCTCGGCGATCGACTCCCGGATGTCCGCCAGGGCCGTATGCTCGTTGTTTTTCGAGAACCCGGCCATCAACTCCGGCCGCCAGCGCATGGCCAGTTCCTTGATGCTGCTGACGTCGATGTTCCGGTAGTGGAAAAAGCCTTCCAGGGCAGGCATGTGTCGCGCCAGGAACCGCCGGTCCTGCCAGATGGTGTTGCCGCACAGGGGCGATGCGTTTTTCTCCACATGCTGCATGAGGAACTCGAGGGTCGCCGCTTCCGCCTCGCCGGCAGTCACCCGGCTCGCGCGGATCTTTTCGATCAGGCCCGAGGCGCCGTGGTGTTCGCGATTCCACTCGTCCATGGCGGCGAGCCGCTCCGCCGGTTGGGAGATGGCGATGGCCGGGCCTTCGGCAACGATGGCCAGTTGATCGTCCGTGACTATCGTCGCGATTTCGATAATGACATCACGGTCCGGATCCAGGCCGGTCATCTCCAGGTCCATCCAGACCAGTCGGGCTTCCTTTGCCATCGTTCTTCCCTACGGGGCTACGCCCCGACCCGACGAGAAAACAGTGACAGTGGGGGAACATGACTCATTTGACACCTTGTCTGCGAGTGACAGTTCTAGCAGTCCAGCCTGTAAGCGTCGCCGTCGCGCACTATCCTGCCCGCGGTCGGCCCGGCGAAATGGGTTCCGATGACCAGCACGGGCCGGTCGGCGTAGCGCTCGAGGAATGCCCTGCGCGTGCGGGCAGCGAGGGCTGCATCCACGTCGGCGGTACTCGACCAGTCAGGATGCGCGGCCTGGCAGGGGTGGTGCATCAGGTCGCCTGTGATGACGGCCTCCTCGCCCCGGGATGCGATATGCACGCTGACATGCCCAGGCGTGTGGCCCGGCGTCGGTTCGAGGCGCACTTCGGCGCTGACCTGGTTGTCCGTGGCCACGAGGTCGGCCAGCCCGGCGTCGAATACCGGTTGCACGTAGTCAGCCATGACCGGGCCGTACATTTCGCCCTGGTCGTGTTCGCGCCAGTGCGCCAGCTCTTCTTCGGCGAACAGGTAGCGCGCCGTCCGAAACGTCGGTTGCCAGCGGCCCTCGACCAGCCGCGTACTCCAGCCCACATGATCGACGTGCATGTGGGTGCAGAGCACGGCACCGACCGCATCCAACTCGAAGCCTGCTGCCCCGAAATCGGTGAGAAAGCCGCTCTGCATCCGGTTCCAGCGGGGATAGCTCCGCTCCTTGTCGTTGCCGATGCAGGTATCGACGACGATCGTCTCGTCGCCCCGCTGGATCACCAGGCTGTGAAAAGACATCAGCAGCCTGTTGTCGTCGGTGAAGGGCTTGAGCCAGGGCAGGGATTGAACGAGGTCGCGAGGCGCCTGGGGGAGAATGTGGCCACCGATGGTCGTCGAGGTCAGTTCCACCACCCGGGTCACGGTCACCTCGCCAACGCGCCAGCGCAGGAAATCCATCATGCCGGCTGACCTGCATCCTGGCTCGAACCGTTCGGCAGGACTCCCGTTTCCAGACGTATGGTCATTGTGATTCAGGCAATTGTCCCGGTTGCTCGCAATGCCCGCAGCGCGGGAAGAGCGCCCGCAACTATAGCAGGCGCCGATCGCCCGGGCTCAGGCTCACGGAGTTCCGGCCGTGTGCCGAATCGAAGTACTCAGCTACCCGACCGGATTGCCGATTCCACCGCGAGGGCGTACGCGCGGTGCCCCTTCGCCCGCAATAGCGTTATCCTCCGGCCGTTGAGATTGGAGTTGACGACGCCAAGGCAGTCCGAACGATCCCCATGTCCGACACACCACGCATCCTGCCCTGTCCGACCTGCAAGAAACCGGTCAAGTGGGCGCCCTCCAACCCGTTCCGACCGTTCTGTTCGAAACGGTGCCGGCTGATCGACTTCGGCGCCTGGGCGAACGAAAGCCACAAGATTCCCGGCGAGCAGTTCGACGACGTGCTGTCGGACGACATAGATCCGAGGTAAGCCCATCCAACAGGCACGACTCATCGAAGCGGACGACCTGGATCTCGAAAGGGCCGGCCTGATCGTCCAGGTGGCGGAACCGGCCAGCTACATGGCCGCCCACGTGCCCGGCGCCGTGCTGGTCGAACCGCGCGAACTGGTCTGCGGCATTCCACCGGCTACCGGGCGCCTGCCCGGCACGGAACAGTTGACGGCGCTTTTCTCGCGCATCGGTTACCGGCCGGACCTGGACATTGTCGCCTGTGACGACGAGGGCGGCGGCTGGGCCGGCCGCTTCCTGTGGACCCTCGATGTGATCGGCCACCCCAACTGGGGGTACCTGAACGGCGGCATCCACGCCTGGATCGCCGCGGGCCGCCGCGCCGAAACCGGTCCGGGCACGGCGCCGCAGCCGACGCGGGTCAGCCTGGAAATCGATACCGCCCCAATCGCCGAAGCCGACGATGTACTGAATGCGATCGGCGACCCGCGCCAGGTTATCCTGGACGTGCGTTCGGCCGAGGAATTCAACGGCCTGCGGCGCGCGGCCAGGCGTGCCGGGCACATACCAGGCGCCGTCAACGTCGACTGGCTGGCGCTCAAGAACCCGTTCGACAGCCAGCGCCTGGTGCGGGACATCGAAGGTCTCCTGAACCGGCACGGCATTGGTCCCGAGAAATCCGTCATTACCCATTGCCAGACTCACCATCGCTCCGGGCTCTCCTACCTGGTCGGCCGGCTGCTGGGGTATCCGAATATCAGGGCCTACCACGGCTCATGGTCGGAATGGGGCAACCGGGACGACCTGCCCGTGACCCTCGATCGTTAGCGATCAGGGGAATTGACCTCCCATGCCCGCCAGGCTCTTTGCCGCTGTCCAGCGCCTGTTGCCGCAGCACGCGTTGACAAGGTGGATGGGCAGGCTCGCTGCATCCGAGGCGGTGTGGATCAAGGATACGTTCATCCGCATCTTCAGCGCCTTGTATGACGTGGATCTCTCCGAAGCCGACCGGCCGCACCGCGCCGACTACCGCTCCTTCAACGATTTCTTCACAAGAGCGCTGAAACCGGGCGCACGCCCCTTCCCCGCGGATGCCCGGACTATCGCCTGTCCTGCCGACGGCACCGTCAGCCAGAGCGGGCGGATCGAGGCGGGCACGCTCCTGCAGGCCAAGGGCGTTCGCTACTCCCTCGACTCCCTGGCGGGGCAACCGGGTGATGGATTCGACGGCGGCAGCTTTGTCACCGTCTACCTGGCGCCGCACAACTATCACCGCGTGCACACGCCCTGTGCGGGCGCATTGACGGATGCACAAGCGATCCCCGGTGCGCTCTATTCGGTCAACGCCGCCACCGAAGCCTCCGTGCCGGGCCTTTTCTGCAAGAACGAGCGCCTGGTTTGCCGCCTGGCCACGCCCCACGGAGACCTGCTGATCGTGCTGGTCGGCGCGCTGATCGTCGGCAGCATAGTCACGCCATGGGCCGAGCCAGCCT
>JAPOON010000503.1 GCA_026713405.1 Gammaproteobacteria bacterium | reverse complement strand
GTGGCAGCACTCCAGCGCGTGGCGCATCACCTCGACGTTGCCGATGCACTCGAAGGAGTAATCCACGCCACCCTCCGTCAGGTCGACGATGGCGGCGACCACGTCGCCCGCGTCCCGGGGATTGACGAAGTCGGTCATGCCGAACTTTTCGGCGAGGTCCCGCTTGGCCGGGTTCAGGTCCACGCCGATGATGCGGTCGGCGCCCACCAGGCGTGCGCCCTGGATGACATTCAGCCCGATGCCGCCCAGCCCGAAAACGGCCACGCTGGCGCCCGGCTCCACACCCGCCGTGTTGATCACCGCACCGAGGCCGGTGGTCACCCCGCAGCCGATGTAGCAGACCTTGTCGAAGGGCGCATCTTCGCGGATTTTCGCCACGGCGATCTCCGGCAGCACCGTGTGGTTCGAGAAGGTCGAGGTGCCCATGTAGTGGTACAGCGTCTCGCCGTTCAGCGAAAAGCGGCTCGTGCCGTCCGGCATGAGCCCTTGCCCCTGGGTCTCGCGGATGGCGCCGCACAGGTTGGTCTTGCCCGACAGGCAGAACTTGCACTGCCGGCATTCCGGTGTGTACAGGGGAATGACATGGTCGCCCGGCGCGACCGACGTGACACCGTCGCCCACATCCACCACCACTCCCGCCCCCTCATGGCCCATCACCGAGGGAAACAGGCCCTCCGGGTCGGCTCCGGACAGGGTGAAGGCATCAGTGTGGCAGATACCGGTGGCCCTGATCTCCACCAACACCTCCCCGGCGCGGGGGCCGTCGAGTTGCACGTTTTCGATGGCGAGTGGTTCACCGGCTGCGACAGCTACGGCGGCTCTTGTATCCATGGAACGGTCTCCCGAAACGTTTCTTCCCCGGGGCGCGTAGCCCGCTCGCCGGAACAATAGCACAGGACAGTTTCGCCCCGGAATCGGCCCTGCACCCGCTTGCCGTCCGCTCGTCGGGCCGGGGGCAACGACCCGTCCTGTTCGAGTAAACTTGGGCCATGATCCGCCGCATCCAGGTGCTCAACTACCGATGTCTGCGCTATGTGGACGTCGCCCTGGACCGCTTTCATGTGCTTGCCGGGGCCACGGGCAGCGGCAAGAGTACCTTTCTCGACGCAGTTGGATTTCTCGGTGACCTGATTCGGGACGGACCAGAAGCGGCTGTGCGCAAGCGGACGGACGACCTCCGGGATCTGGTCTGGGGGCGCCCCGCGGAAGATCTCCGGTTCGAGATCGCGGCTGAATTCGAAATTCCCGATGACCTTCGGGAACAGCTCGGCGGCGACAGCGGCTTTCAGCGGTTCCGCTACGAGATCGCCGTCACCGAACGGAGCGGCGGCCCCGCCATCGAATCCGAGCGGGGCATCCTCATGCCGGAAGCCACCGACCGGGCCTCACCCCAGGAATCGCTGTTCACGGACCCGCCGCCACCTCCCCCGTCGGTACCTTCCGGAGGCCGGCGCCACGGGTCGATGACCGTCTTCAGCAAGCACGCGCCCGGCAACGACAGTTTCAACGTCGAGTCGAAAGCGACGGGCAGCAAGGCGTGGTCGGTACGCATCGTCTTCGGGCCGCACCGCTCGACGCTTGCCAATCTGCCCGACACGCCGGAGTCATTTCCCGTAGCCACATACATCCGCGACCTGCTGGCCAGCCAGGTGAATTCAATGGCAATCCAGGGAGCCGGCCTGCGCCCCCCGAGCCCGCCAGGCGGGCAGGCGGACCGGCTCCTCTCCGACGGCTCGAACCTGTCCTGGGTTCTGCATCGCTTTCGCGAGCGGGATGCTGCCGGTTACCGGGATTGGATCGCAGACCTGCGCACTGCCCTCCCCCAACTCAAGGACATCCTCGTGTCCATAAGGGACGGCGACCGGCATGCCTGCCTGACGGTCCGGGACGCCGCAGGAACCGCACTGCCCTCGAGCGTTGTCTCCACCAGCGTCCTGCGGCTCGCCGCTTACACCCTGATTCGGCACCTGCCCGCAACCCGGGGCGTCTACCTGATCCCTTATCCGGAAACCGGACTGGATGCCCCTTCGCTGAAAGCCGCTTACCAGGCGTTTTCGAGCACATCGAATGCACAAATGCTGGTCGCAACCGCTTCCCCGTCGCTGCTGGGACTCGCGAAACCGGAGGCGATACTCTGTTGTTTCCGCGACGCCGATGGGTTGACCAACGTCGTCGCCGGCAATGCGCACCCAGAGTTCGAATCCTGGCAAGGCCGCCGGGACAACGTCAGGCTGTTTGCCCCGCAACTCCTCGACTGAGGCGCCCGGCCGGCGCGGGCGGAACAATTCACGGCAATCTGCAATAATCCCACGCCGGGAAAGTCGGAGGAAACAGTGAGCCGCAAGCACTTGATTGAAATGGCCAGGGAAAGCCTGGCGCACGCCCGGGCCGGAACCATCGAACAGACGGAAGCCATTCACCTGGAGCCTGCCAGGCACTACTTCGACGAGGAGCGCTGGCGCCAGGAAATGGACCGGATCTTCAAGCGCGTGCCGCTGATGCTGGCGACGACGCCCGAGATTCCGAACCCGGGCGACTACAAGGCCATGGATGCGGTGGATACCCCGGTGCTGATCTCCCGGGACCAGGGCGGCCAGGTACGCGCCTTCGTGAATATGTGCCGCCACCGGGGCTCGCAGATCATGCCCGCCGGCACCGGCAACACGAAACGCTTTACCTGCCCCTACCACGCCTGGTCCTACGACCAGAGCGGCGCCCTGGTGGGGGTTTTCTCGGAGAAGGATTTCGGCACCGTGGACCGGTCCTGCTACAGTCTGATCGAGCTGCCCGCCGCCGAGCGCGCGGGGCTCATCTGGGTGCATCTCAATCCGAACGCCAACCTGGACATAGACGACTTCCTGTCCGGCTACGACGACATCCTGCAGCACTTCGATTTCGCCAACTGGCACTTCTTCGAAAGCCGGGTTGTCCACGGCCCCAACTGGAAGATCGCCTACGACGGCTACATGGACCTCTACCACCTGCCGATCCTGCACAGGGACTCGTTCGGCCCCGACATGTTCAACCAGGCGCTGTACTACGCCTGGGGCCCCCATCAGCGCGTCAGTTCCCCGGACCCGTCGCTGGCCAGCTACGACGACATCGAGGACGCGGGCATCGCCCACCTGATGGCGGGCGTCTGGACCATCTTCCCGCACGTCTCCATCGCCAGTTTCGACGGCGGCGGCCGGGGTGTGATGATCTCGCAGCTCTTCCCCGGCGCCACGCCCCAGGAGTCCTGGACGGTGCAGAACTACCTGATGGAAAAGCCGCCCGCCGACGAGGAAACCAGGAAGCTGGCCCACGAACAGTTCAAGTTCCTGGAGTACGTGGTCGAGGAAGAAGATTACGCAACGGGTCTGCGCCAGCAGAAGGCGCTGCTCACCGGCAACATGCCGCACGTGATGTTCGGCAGGAACGAGGGCGGCGGACAGCGCTTCCACGGCTGGGTGGACAGGCTCCTGAAAACAGACGACCAGGCGCTGCCTTCGCTCTTCCGGAACGGCAAGGCCTGACCGGCCGATGCCGAAACTTGCCGTGCGGCGGGCGGCCGAAACCGGGCTGCGGCGCATTACGTTTGCCGCTGCAAATCTGCTGAAGGCGCACAGCCCGTCGCAGCGTAGCCTCCTTGCTGCACCGCTGCTGCTTGCGGCCCTGCTCGCCGGTTGCGCACAACCCGACGACGGGGCGGACACGGAAGCGGCCACGACGCAGGAAGCCACGGGGCGGCAAGCGCCAACAGTAGACTCGAACCCGAACCGCAACGCCTACTTCGGCGACCTGCACGTTCACACCCTCTATTCGCTTGACGCTTTCATCCTGGGTGCGAGAGGGACCCCCGACGACGCCTACCGGTACGCGAAGGGCGAAACACTTACCCATCCCGCGGGATTCGAGTTGCAACTCTCGAGGCCGCTCGACTTCCAGGCGGTGACCGACCATGCCGCCTATCTGGGCATGTTGCCCGCCATGGCGGACCCGGCGTCGAGCGTGGGCACCCATCCGCTGGCAATGGCGCTGCGCGATGCCCGAACCCCGGCCGAGCGGCTCGCTTACTTTCTGGAGGTTGCGCCGCTACTGCTGCGCTCGTCCGAGGGCGTAGACCTGCTGGACATTGACATCGTCAAGGACGCGTGGCGGGACATCATCGAGACCACCGAACGGCACAACGACCCGGGCGCCTTCACCACCTTCATCGGCTACGAGTACACGACATCGGGCCCGGAAGGCGCCAACCTGCACCGCAACGTCATCTTCCGGGGCAGCGCCGCCCCCGACCTGCCCTTCAGCGCAATCGACTCGCGCAACCCCGAAGACCTGTGGGACTGGATGGACGGATTGCGCGCACTCGGCATCGAATCGCTGGCGATACCGCACAACTCGAACCGTTCGAACGGCATGATGTTCGAGACCGCGGACCAGGCCGGCCGGCCCATCGACGCGGTGTACGCGAATCAGCGCCTGCGCAACGAGCCGCTGGTGGAAGTGACCCAGGTCAAGGGAACCTCCGATACCCATCCCATGCTGTCGCCCAACGACGAGTGGGCCGATTTCGGCATCTCCAACCAGCGCGCGGGCTCGCCGCTGCCCAGCCAGCCCGGGGGCAGCTACGTGCGCGATGCCCTGCTCCGTGGACTGGCAATGGAAAGCGACCGGGGTTCCAACCCGTACCGTTTCGGGCTGATCGGCTCATCGGACACCCACAATGCGGCAGCTGCTTACCGGGAAGACACCTACGCGGGCAAACTCGGCGTGGTGGACGCCACGCCGCAACTGCGCGGGTCCGTGCCGCTTGCCGATGCGCAGGAAAGCCTGCCCGAAGGCCACCCGGCGGACGGCCGCACCTGGGGCGCCTCCGGCCTCGCCGGGGCCTGGGCGGAGTCGAATACCCGCGATGCCATCTACGATGCGTTCCGCCGCAAGGAGACCTTCGCCACCAGCGGCCCGCGTATCCGGGTCCGCTTTTTCGCCGGAGCGGGCATGGACCAGTCGTTGCTGGACACGGAGGACGCCATCGCCTCGGCCTATGACAGCGGAGTTCCCATGGGCTCCGACCTGTCGCCACAGGGCGATGCGCCGCCCGGGTTTTTCGTCTGGGCCCTGCGCGACCCCGAAACGGTGCCCCTGCAACGCCTGCAGGTGGTCAAGGGCTGGGTCGAGGACGGTGCAACCTTCGAGCAGGTCTACGACGTGGCCTGCTCGGACAACGGCACGGTGAACGCCGAGACACACCGCTGCCCGGACAACGGCGCCACCGTCGACATCGCTACCTGTGCGGTGAGTGAGGACAAGGGCGCATCGGAGCTTTCCGCGGTTTGGACCGACCCCAACTTCGAGCCCGGCCAACGCGCTTTCTACTATGCCCGCGTCCTGGAAAACCCCAAATGCCGGTGGTCCACCTGGGATGCCATACGAGCCGGCGTTTCCCCCAATCCCGACATGCAGGCCACCATCCAGGACCGGGCCTGGTCGTCACCCATCTGGATTCGCCCACTGCAGTAACCTCCGCTCCTGCGGGCAGCCCCGGAGCAACTTCCACGAAAACTCAAAAGGGCTATAGCTGTTCGGCGTATAGCCGCATCCTTGCGTCATCGCCGATATCCCGCGCGATACCGGCGGCAGCCCGTAGCAGTGTCCGGTCGCCGGGACGGCGTTCCAGCGTCGCGTCCAGCAAGGCGAGCGCCCGCATCGACTCGCCGGCGGAGTGCAGTGCAACCGAGTAGACATAGGCGTAGTGCGAATTGTCCGGCGCCGTTTCCACTGCCCCCGCAATCAGCGGCAGCGCTTCGCGGTGGCGGCCCTGCCTGACCAGCCACAGCGCGCGGGCGAGCTTGACCTCGGCCGACTCGGGCGCCAGCGCCGATGCGCGCTCGAGCAGTTCGCCTGCGGCCCGATCACGATTGGTTGCGCGATAGAGGTCCGCCAGGTTGACGAGCGCCGGCACCCAGTCGGCGGCGAGACCGAGCGCCGCCTCCAGCGCAGCTTCGGCCCCGGCGAAATCGCCGAGCGCCAGGAAAACGCTCGCCATGTTGATGTGCGCCTCCGGACGGTCCGCGTTGAATCGCTGGGTGTCCAGGTACTCCTCCAGCACTTCGAGCATGCGCAACTTGCCCGGGTTCTGGTCGGGCATTCCGGCATAGGCCCCCGCCAACAGCCGGGCGGCCTCGGTACGCACGGCTCGATAGTCGTCGTCGAGCAGGTGCCCGGCCCGGCGCTGCAGGCTTTCCGGCACGAACCGGGTAGCTCCGCGCAACGCGCCGATCCGCACCATCTCATCCGCATCGCGCAACCCCTTCTCCAGCGCAAGGGCAGTGCCGGCGTCATCGTATGACTCCATCAGCGACAGTGCGGTCGCCCGAACGATGGCCGCCTGATCCGGATCGCCCGCCAACGCTGTGAGGGCTCCCGCGGCCTTCGGCAAGCCGCTGCGCGCGGCGGCAATCGTTTCGGCAAAGTGCGGCTCTTCCCTTGTCCCGAAATGCCCGGCAAGCACATCGCGGGCCCACTCGGGCGATTTGTCCTCGTGACAGCCGTTGCAGGCGTTGCGAATTCCCAGGGTAACGGTCAGGTCGGGCCTGGGGATGCGCAAACCATGGTCGCGCCGGTCGTCCACCATCATGTAAGTCCGCTCCGGCATGTGACATGACACGCACCTCGCCCCCTCGCTGCCGGCGCTGTGCAGGTGGTGTTCCGGTGTGTCGTAATCGGCAAGCCGCAACGTCGGAAACCCGGTGTGACCCGCCTCGTTGTGGCAGCGCGTGCAGAGCGCATCGCCTTGTGCGAGGGGTTGTGCGGAGTGCGGTTCGTGACAGTCACCGCAAGTGACGCCACGCGCGAACATCCGGCTCTGCAGAAACGAGCCGTACACGTACACCTCCTCGAGAATTTGTCCGTCGGCTTCGTAGAGGCCCGGCTCCAGCAGCGACGGCAGGTAGTGGTCCAGGAACGGCCGGTCCGGCGCATATCCGTCAGCGAGTTGCGTACGCCGGCTGTGACAGGGCGCGCAACTGTCGATTTGCCGGGCTTGCGAGTCCAGCGCGAGCAGGCCCGAGCCCATCTCCGGTGTTGCGCCAGCTTCATATTCTGCAGAGCCCTCGCCCGATGCCGCTGCCGCTGCCCAGGCGACGTGTTGCGAACCCGGTCCGTGGCAGGCTTCGCAACCCACCGACACCTCCGCAAACTCGGTGCTGTATGTATCCGTGGCGGGATCGTATCCCTTTGTGACTCCCGTCGAGTGGCAATCGGCGCACATGAAATTCCAGTTGTAATGCAGCCCCGCCCAGTGCAACGGATCGTCATGGTGGACGCCGTCCTCCGGCTGCAGGTGGAACCACCGCCCAGCTTCCGTATCCCAGGCGATGCCGAGCGCCTGCAGACGCCCACCGGGCAACGGCAGGAGGTATTGCTGCAACGGCTCGACCCCGAACGTATAGCGCACATCGAAGTCACCCGACTCGCCTTCGGGCCCCTCGGTCGACACGGTGAAACGGTCGCCGCGCCGGTTGAAGACTGAACGCACGCCCCCGTGTTCGAACGAAGTGCCGCCAAAATCGGCCGCCACGGACTCTTCCGTCGCCCGCATCATGGCGCGCTCGTGATGAGAACCCGACCAGTCCTCGAACGCCGTACTGTGGCATTCTCCGCAACGCTCGGAACCAACGAATTCGGACACCCCGGCAGCCGGAACGCCTCGCGGTTCCGGCATCTGGCCGCACCCTGCAAACAGGCACAACGCGACTCCGATGCCGGCTTTCACCCTTTTCATGGAACACTTTTTCGGAATCAGTTCTCCGAGCGCCGTGCGGGCGCGAGCTGGCATGCGGGCCTTCCCTTTCAGCGCACCAGCCACCACATCTTCCTAGTGCGAGAGGGTTTCAGCCCAGGTCCAGGGCAAAACGAAGCGCTGCCGCCACATTGCTCATCTTCTCCGGGGAAAGGGTCGTGACAGTAGCGCCCAACCGCCCCTTTGGAACCGTCTGGATGTGATCGCAGTTGACCGCGCAATCCCGTGGCAAACCTTCATCGACGGAGAGGAGCACCTCGCT
>JAPOON010000502.1 GCA_026713405.1 Gammaproteobacteria bacterium | reverse complement strand
GTGCCCGCCACCCTGGCCCATTGCCGACGCTTCGGCGTGGGAGAAGCGCATGCGCTTCTCTGCCTCCTCCCGGCGCCGCCGCTCGGCCTCGTCCACGACGCTCGGCGTCTCGATCTGTACCCGGGAAAGAAGCTTCACCACATCGCGCTTGATGTTGAACAGAAGATCCTGGAACAGCTCGAACGACTCGCGCTTGTACTCCTGTTTCGGCTGCTTCTGCGCATAGGCCCGCAGGTGGATGCTCTGGCGCAGGTAGTCCATGGCGGCCAGGTGTTCCTTCCAGCGCTGGTCGAGTATCTGCAGCATGATCTGCTTCTCCACCAGCCGCACGTCCACGCCCTGGCTGCTCCAGAGCGCATCCTTCCTGGCGTACTCTTCCTCCACCCGCGCGAGTATCCGGTCGCCCAGGCTCTCCTGATTGAGCGAGTCGTCCTCGTCCAGCCACTTGCGGACCGGTTGGGGACTTGCGAATTCCGTGGCGAGTGCCTGCTCCAGGCCCTCCACATCCCATTGCTCCTCAACGCTCTGGGGCGGAACGTACTGACCGACCACGTCGAGCACGACTTCCTCGCGGATGGCGGCCAGGGTGTCGACGATGTCGTCGGCGGCCATCAGGTCGCGGCGCTGCTGATAGATCACCTGGCGCTGGTCGTTGGAGACGTCGTCGAATTCCAGCAGGTTCTTGCGGATGTCGAAGTTGCGCCCTTCCACCTTGCGCTGGGCCCGCTCGATGGCGTTGTTGACAACGCGGTGCTCGATGGCCTCGCCATGCTCCATGCCGATGCCCTGCATGAAGCGGCGCATCCGGTCGGAAGCGAAGATGCGCAGCAGGTTGTCTTCGACGGACAGGAAAAAGCGCGAGGACCCCGGGTCTCCCTGGCGGCCGGACCGTCCCCTGAGCTGGTTGTCGATGCGCCGGCTTTCGTGCCGCTCGGTCCCGACGATGTGCAGGCCGCCCGCCTCCACCACCCGGTTGTGGCGCTGCTGCCAGTCCTCCTTCACGGCCCGGACCTGGTCTTCCGAGGGATCGTCCAGCGCCGCAATCTCGGCTTCCCAGTTGCCGCCGAGGACGATGTCGGTGCCGCGGCCCGCCATGTTGGTGGCTATGGTCACCGCTCCCGGCCGCCCGGCCTGGGCGATGATGTCCGCTTCCCGTTCGTGCTGCTTGGCGTTCAGTACGTTGTGCGCGATCTTGCGTTTCTGCAGCTCCCCCGAAAGGCGCTCCGAGGCATCGATGGAGGCCGTGCCCACCAGCACCGGCTGGCCGCGCTCCATGCAATCGGTGATGTCCTCGACGATGGCGTCGTATTTCTCGTCGATGGTCAGGTATACGAGGTCGTTGTGGTCCTCCCGGACCATCGGCATGTGCGTGGGAATGACGACCACGTCCAGGTTGTAGATCTGCCGGAACTCGAACGCCTCGGTATCTGCCGTACCGGTCATGCCGGCCAGCTTCCCGAACAGGCGGAAATAATTCTGGAAGGTGGTCGACGCCAGCGTCTGGCTCTCGTTCTGAATCGCCACCCCTTCCTTGGCTTCGACGGCCTGGTGGATGCCTTCGGACCAGCGGCGCCCGGCCATGGCGCGCCCGGTGTGCTCATCGACGATCACCACCTCGCCGTTGGCCACCATGTAGTCGACATCGCGCTTGAAGAGGGCGTGGGCTTTCATGGCGGCCTGCAGGTGGTGCAGCAGGTTGAGGTTGCTCGCGGAATAGAGGCTGTCGTGCTCATCGAGCAGGCCCATCTGGACGAGCTGCGCCTCCACAAAGGCGTGACCGCGCTCGGTCAGTTCCACCTGGCGGTTCTTCTCGTCGACGATGAAGTCGCCTTCCTTCTCCGGCGGGGCTTCAGGTCCCTCACCGGGAATCTCCCGCTTCAGCCTCAGCGCCAGCCGGTTGGTCTGCTTGTAAAGTTCCGTGCTCTGCTCGGCGGGCCCGGAAATGATCAGCGGAGTGCGCGCTTCGTCGATCAGTATCGAGTCGACCTCATCGACGATGGCGTAGTGCAGGTCACCCTGAAACTTGTCCTCAAGGGTGAACGCCATGTTGTCGCGCAGGTAATCGAAGCCGAACTCGTTGTTCGTGCCGTAGATGACGTCCGCCTGGTAGGCGGTGCGCTTTTCCGCCGGGTTCTGCCCGGACTGAATCACCCCGACCCTGAGGCCCAGCGCCTCGTAGATCGGGCCCATCCAGGCAGCGTCCCGCCGGGCCAGGTAATCGTTGACCGTGACGATATGGACACCCTGGCCGCCAAGGGCGTTCAGATAGGCCGGCAGCGTGGCCACCAGGGTCTTGCCCTCGCCGGTACGCATCTCGGCGATTCGGCCCTCGTGCAGGGTGATGCCGCCGACCAACTGCACATCGAACGGCCGCATGTCCTTGGCGCGCCGGGCCGCCTCGCGAACCGCGGCGAAGGCTTCCGGCAGCAGGTCGTCGAAACTCTCGCCGCCGCCGTGGCGTTCACGCAAGGTATCGGTAAATGCCACGAGCTCCGTGTCTCGCATCGCCTCGAACTTGGGTTCGAGCGAATTGATCCGCGTAACGACGCGGCCCATGCGCTGCAGTTCGCGACTGTTCTTGGTACCGAAAACGGCTCGGGTCAGCTTTCCAAACACGAAGGTCTGCCTGGCTTTCGAGAAACGGGGAATTTTACCGCGTTTTCAGCCCGATTAACTCGCGCATCTGCTTGGAGGGGGTATGGTGAGTCCGGCCAGGGCTCCGGCCACGCTCGAGCTCACCGAGCGGGAAGCCGTGTCTTACGAACTCCGCCGGGCCACATAACTGGCGGGATTGACGTGGCGGCCGTTCTTGAGCACCTCGACATGCACATGGGGGCCGGTGGAACGCCCCGTGGTACCGAGCGTGCCGAGGGAATCTCCGCGCCTGACGATGTCGCCCGTCTTGACCCAGAGGTCGTGCTGATGGGCATAGCGGGTAACGTATCCGTCGCCGTGCTCGATCTCGATCAGGTTGCCGTACCCGTCCCGCCGGCCCGCAAAGACGACCACACCCGCCGCAATGGCGACGACGTCCGATCCCTTCCGCCCGGCGATGTCGATGCCGGTATGCCAGGCTATCCTGCCGCTGATCGGGTCAACCCGCCGGCCGTACGGGGAGGAAATCCAGCCCCGCTGCACCGGCCAGCCGGCCAGCCGGGCCGCCTCCCAGTACTCCTGGGTGCCGAGTACCGCCTCAAGCACCAGCAGTTCGTCCTCCCGGTCACGGATATCGACGGCCAGGGCGTCCAGCCCTGCCCGCAGGTCGGGGGATTCGAGGAAGCTGTCGCAACTGCCCGCCGGCCCGCCCTGGGGCGCGGGCAGGTCGAATCCGAACTCATCCAGGGGAATGCGGGCCACATCGGCAACCTGTATGCCCAGCGCTTCCATGCGCCACAGCCGGGCCTGCATCTGCGCGAGTTGCCGGCCCACCGCACCGCTCTCCGCCGTGGCCTGTTCCTCGAGGTGCTGCACACGGGCATCCTGGTCCGCCAGGCTCTCCCGCCACTCGCTGATCATTCCCGGAATCATGAACTGGCTGGTGACCAGAGGGTACAGAACGGCGCTCAGGCCGCCCGCAACCCCCAGAATCAGGCAAACCGCGCCCAGCATTACCCGCCACCCCGCCTCGATGGAGCGGGAACTGCCGCCTTGCCTGACGAACACAATTTTCATCAATGCCAAGCCGTTAGCCGGAAATGTCGTATTGAACGGGTCGGGCCGGTCACGTTTTCCCATCTACTTCCCGAGCGTGACCAAGCAGTTTGGCCGGGGATGAACTACGAATCAAGTCAGGTAACATTCCCCTCATGAAAATAAGCGAGCTGCTGACGCCCCATCGGCGTCGATTCACGCCCTTGCAGAAGCTGCTCGATCAGGCAGACCGACAGGATGCCTGGACGCAGGAACTCCGGGCCGTTCTGCCCGATGGGCTGGGCAACGCGTGCCGCGTCATCGACATACGTGGCGACACGCTCGTCGTCGTCTGCTCCGACGGGGCGGTAGCGACGCGCGTGCGCTTCGCGGCCGACGAGATCATCAGCCAGCTCCGCGTCCTGAATCACTACAAGGGCGTCACCCGCATCGCGCCCCGCGTCTCGCGCGCCGGCGACGGGTCGCCAACGTAGGACGCCGCCAAGCCTTCTCATTCGCGGTTCAGGCTGTCAATTGAGAGAAATCCCTCCCGGTCACTGTTTCCCCGTCGGCGGGGGCCTTGCCCCGTTGGTCAATCCGCCTGCTTTCTGAGAAAGGCCGGG
>JAPOON010000501.1 GCA_026713405.1 Gammaproteobacteria bacterium | reverse complement strand
TCCGCCGCGAACGGCGACGCACGCTTCGCGAACTGCGCTCGCTGCACGCGGCGGCCGCTGGCCGGCCGGCGGGGGACAGATGAATCCCGTGCGCCGCAACCGTCTGCTGACGGTGCTGTTCATCTTCGCCGGCAGCGCCGGCGCCGTTGCGCTGATGCTGCTCGCCGCCAACGAGAACCTGAACCTCTTTCACCCGCCGGAGCAGATCGTCAGCGGCGCGGCGCCGGTCGGTGTGCCGATCCGCGCCGGCGGCATGGTGCTGGCCGGAAGCGTGGCGCGGGCGCCGGACACGCTGGATGTCGAATTCGTGCTGACGGATTACCGGGGGTCGGATTTCCGGGTGCTCTACACGGGCATACTTCCAGACCTGTTCCGGGAGGGCCAGGGCATACTGGTACGGGGCGAACTCGATGCCTCCGGCGTGTTCCAGGCAGTTGAAGTGCTCGCCAAGCACGATGAGAACTACATGCCGCCGGAACTGATGCCGATTGCCGCCGAAGCAATGGAGAATTCCGGGTGATTCCCGAACTGGGCAACTTCAGCCTGGTGCTCGCCCTGGTGCTGAGCGCGGTAACCGGTGCCGGCGGACTGCTTGGCGCGCGGGCGGGCAGGGTACGCTGGATGCGGGCGGCCGCCTCGGCGGTGTCCGGTCAGCTCGTCTTTGTTGCGCTGGCGTTCGTGGTGCTGGTTCACGCCTTCGTCACCGACGACTTCTCCGTCGCCTATGTCGCGCACAATTCCAACAGCCTGTTGCCCTGGTACTACAAGGTGAGCGCGGTCTGGGGTGCCCACGAGGGCTCGTTCCTCCTGTGGGTGCTCATCATGACCGTCTGGATGACGGCGGTCGCCCTGCGCCGGCGTCACCTGCCGCTGGATTTCCACGCCCGGGCATTGGGGGTGATGGGTCTGTTGAACCTGGGTTTCCTGAGCTTCCTGGTGTTCACCAGCAACCCGTTCGAACGCCTGTTGCCGCTCTCGCCCGCGGACGGTTCCGATCTCAATCCGCTGTTGCAGGACTTCGGGCTGATCGTGCACCCGCCCATGCTTTACGCGGGCTATGTCGGTTTCTCGGTGGCCTTTGCCTTCGCCATCGCTGCGCTTATCACCGGCCGGCTCGACAGCGCCTGGGCGCGCTGGTCGCGGCCGTGGACGAACGCCGCCTGGGCATTTCTGACGCTGGGCATCGCGCTCGGCAGCTGGTGGGCCTACTACGAGCTGGGCTGGGGCGGCTGGTGGTTCTGGGACCCGGTCGAGAATGCCTCGTTCATGCCCTGGCTGGCGGGGACGGCGCTGGTGCATTCGCTGGCGGTCACTGAGAAGAGGGGCGCGTTCAAGAGCTGGACGGCGCTGCTCGCCATCGCCGCCTTCTCGCTCAGCCTGCTCGGCGCCTTCATCGTCCGCTCCGGGGTATTGACCTCCGTCCATGCATTCGCGGTGGACCCGGCCCGGGGCATGTTCATCCTGATGTTCCTGGTCGTTGTCGTCGGCGGCTCCCTGACGCTGTTCGGCATCCGCGCCGGCTCGGTGGCCGCCGGGGTGCGCTACGGGCCGTTCAGCCGCGAAGCGTTCCTGTTGCTGAACAACCTGCTGTTCGTGGTGGCCCTGGCGGTGGTGCTGCTGGGAACCCTGTACCCGCTCGCTTACGAGGCCTTGAGCGGCGGCGCCAAGATCAGTATCGGCCCGCCCTGGTTCAACACCTTCTTCGTCCCGCTGATGCTGGTGGTGGCGCTCGCGCTGGGAATCGGGCCCTTCATGAGCTGGAAGCGAACCGGCTTTGCGAAGCTCAGGCGCCGCATTGCATGGTCCGGTGGGTTCGCTCTTGCGGTGGGCGTGGTCCTGCCACTGGTTGTCGAAGAGGCGCTGTCACCAGGTACGCTTCTGGCCGTGGCGCTGGCGGTCTGGGTACTGACCGCGCACGGGCTG
>JAPOON010000500.1 GCA_026713405.1 Gammaproteobacteria bacterium | reverse complement strand
TAAAAATGGCACACGAGATCGTCTGGTGCAACGCCGCCTCGGTCGATGCCAAGGGCCGGCCACGCTCACGCGTACTGCATCCGATCTGGCAATGGGAAAACGGCAAGCTCACAGGCTGGATCGCCACCGGTCCGACGCCCATCAAGCGCGCGCACCTGGAAGCCAGCCCCTACCTTTCCTGCAACTACTGGGCGCCCACCCAGGACACCTGCGTGGCGGAATGCCGCGCCGAGTGGGTGTTCGATGACGAGCGGCGCAAGATGGTGTGGGACCTGTTCGCCAACGGCCCGGCGCCGGTCGGTTACGACCCGGCCATGATCCCGGGCTGGGACAACGCCGCCTCGCCCACCTTCGCGGCACTGAAGCTCGACCCCTGGCGGCTGCGCGTCATGCCCGGCACGGCCCTGATGGACGGGTCGTTCCAGGCGGTCAGCTGGCAGGAGTGAGCCCGGGCGGGCCGCGGCCTGTATAGTGGGCCGCTTGGCCCAGGCACCAGACAGCACCCCGTCTTCTCAAGCCGCAACCCCCCGGCGGCCGGGGTATTTCTTCGGCTGGAACATCGTCGGGTTTTCCTTCGCCGCGCAGTTCCTCACCATGGGGACGCTGTTCTACGCCTTCGGCGCGCTGCTGAAACCCCTCTCCGAAGCGCTGGACGCGGACCGGTTCGAGATATCGCTCGCCCTGTCGATCCAGTCGCTGGTGGCGGCCCTGGCGGGGCCCTGGGTGGGCAAGCTCGTGGCGGAGCGCTCGATCCGCGGGCTGATGCTCGCCGGAGCGGGCTGTCTGCTGCTCGGCTTTGTGGGCATGGGGCAGGTGCAGAGAATCTGGCAGCTGTATCTCTCGTTCGGCCTGGTCCTGGGCTTCGCGATGGCGTTTGCCGGGCCGATTCCGTCCAATACCCTGCTCGCCAACTGGTTCGACCGGCGCCGCGGCATGGCGTTCGGGATTGCGGGGTTCGGCATCTCGGTGTCCGGTACCGTGGTGATACCGGTGACGTCCTGGATGGTGCTGGAATACGGCTGGCGCGAGGCGGTTACTTCCTTCGGCATCGTTTCGTTCGTGGTGTTCGCTCCGCTGATCTGGTTCTTCGCGGTCAAGCGCCCGGAAGACCGGGGCCTGTTGCCGGACAATGCAAAGCCGGGTACGGATTTGGAACCGGAGGCGGGGGTGGAATACCCGGCCTCCGCGCGCTACTGGACCTTCGGCCGGGCAATCCGCGACCGACGCATCTGGCACCTGGTGCTCATCATCGGCACCAGCTTCCTGGGTATCGGCGGCGCGCTGCTGGCACTGCACTCGCACATGACGGACAACGGCCTCTCGCCCATGCAGGCCGCGTCGGTGATGGCCGTGCTCACCTTCACGGCCGCCCTTGCCAAGCCGCTGTTCTTTACTTCGGCCGAAGTTTCCCATGTGTACGTCTATCGCGAGATGGCCCGGCCGCAGATGGCCGAAGCACGACTTCGCTGCCCGGTCCATTCTGGCCTGTTCGATGACGCTGTACTCAACGCGGCAGGCATCTCCGATTGCGCTGTCGACGATGCGGCAATTGGGCCGATGCAGCAGCCGGCGCCGCG
>JAPOON010000499.1 GCA_026713405.1 Gammaproteobacteria bacterium | reverse complement strand
GGCGGCCCCCGGCCGGGGACCCCGCGACCCCTAAACCGCACCACGGCGGGCGATCCCAAATTTGGTTACCCCCTGCCGTTCAGTGCGTTGTCGGTCCGGTTCCTGGTCTTCCTGTGTCAAATCCATCTTCTGATTGATGGGTTGACTGCAGTCGCGTGTACGAAGAGTGTTGACCTACGGGCGCAGGAACAAGAAACTTGACTGCGGGGCGGCCCTTGCGATCTGGACGTTTGACCGGGGGGCCGAATTTCTGACGAGTGGCGGGCATGATGTCCGCTGCCGAACGAGTGGAGGAAACAATGGCCGAAGCAGCCGTTATTGACGACTATGTCCAGATGGATGAAGTCGAATGGATAGAATTTCCACAGGGCCTGTGCGCAGGTTTGGTAGAGTGGAAACTGTTGCATGTATCGCCGGAAACAGGCGCCTGGACCGCGGCCTTTCGGGCCGCCAAGGGTGCGTCGATTGCGAGGCACATTCACGTGGGCCCGGGCGAGTACTACATGACCAAGGGCGTAATGCAGGTGCGCGGCGGAGCTGACGATGGCGGAGCAACCGCCCGGGCGCCGGGCTACGGCTACGAAGCCTGCAATGCGCAGCACGACTACACGGTGTTTGAAGAGGACAGCGAGTTGTACATGACCTTCCTGGGTCCGCTGAACTTCACCGATGACGACGGCAACACCATTGCCCTGGTCGGCTGGCGAGAGGTGTCTGAAGCCTGGCAGGCTGCCAACTGATCGAATTTGCTTCGCGTGTGATTCGGTAGTCTGCCGGTCAGCGCCGGCAGAACACCGGGTACAGTGAAGGTTGTTTGCAGATAGCCGGCGGGCGGAGCCGGAGTTTGGCTTCGCGTGTCGTTCTATGATCTATTGATCCGAGATCGTGTCGGTCTTCCTTATCGGCGCAGTCCCGGAAAAAAGGGGTCAGGTTCAATTTGCTAGCCAAATTGAACCTGACCCCTTTTTTTCCTGCCAAACGGCGGGCCGATATGGCGCCTGATTCCCGAGGTTGCAACCTCTTGAGGTATTGATCGCGCTCCGGGCGTGTCCCAGGTTGCACAGTGGGAGCCGCAAACGGGGAGCCGCAAACGAAAACGGGCCGGCATGACGCCGGCCCGTCGGATTCATATGGCCCGGCATGACTACAGCCGGGCCGTCCCGTCTTTTAGAAGAAGTAGCTCAGGCTCGCCGTGATCAGGCGGGGCTGGCCCAGCGTGCCGATGATGAGGCAGTCGGTACCGTCGGGATAGACGCAGACACCGTCTGCGTCAAGCCCGTAGAAGTTGGGAAAGCTCTGCACATCGGTGTAGTAGTCCTTGCCCGTCAGGTTCTCGGCGTTCACCGTGAACTCCCAGCTCTCCCCGGCAACGCCTATCTGGGCGTTAACGACCGTGTAACTGGGATTACGCAACGGATGGAAGGCCTGTACGGTGTCGGATGCGCCGTTCTTGCTGACCTGTGCGCCGAAGATAAAGTCCATGCCTGCATTGATGGGCTGGCGGTAGTCGGCGCTCACGTTCCAACTGAACTCGGGCACGTTCGGCGGCTTCTCGCCCTCAAAATCTATGCCGTACGCAAGCGTTTCCCCTGTCCATTCGGCATCGATGGCACCCGCGGCGAACGACAGGGTCAGAGCCTCGCTCACCTGTACGGTGAGGTCAGCCTCGAAACCGAACTGGCGCGAGTCGCCGAAGTTACCGATGCCCTCGACCGGCCCCTGGGGCGTTTCGATATGGTACTCGACCTGTCGCTTGTTGTAGTCGATATAGAATCCGGCGATGGATGCGCTGGCCCGCCCGTCGGCGAAACGGCCCTTCCAGCCGATTTCGTAGCTGGCGGCCTTCTCTGCGCTGAACGGCAGTAGCCCGAAGTCACCGATGTTCAGCCCGCCCGGCTCGTAGCCGAACGCAACGGTGGCGTAAATCATGTGGTCGTCGTTCAGCCACCGGCTAACAGACCCGCGCGGCAGGACTTCCGTTTCCTCGAGGCCGCCCGCGAGGGGAATGGCATAGTTCAGGCTCTTGTTCTTCCACCGATCGACCCGGATGCCCAAGGCGACCTCCCACTCCTCGAATTCGTAGGTGACGTTTGCGAAACCGGCCAGGTGGCTCTTGTCGCGCCGCCGGTACTCGAAGGGTATGTTGAGCGGCACGGCTTCTTCCTCGGGCGGAACCCGGACGTTGGCGTAGTCGGCAAAAAACGTGCCCCAGAGGATAAGCTCGGAATCCATGTTCTCGTCGTACAGCGAGTAGTAGGCGCCGGTGATCCATTGCAGGGGCGAATCGTTGGTGGACGTGAGGCGTATCTCCTGGGTGAGCACGTTCATCTTTTCCGGTCTGTTCAGGTCGACCAGAAACTCCGGACTACCGTCGACATCGCTGTAGCGCGTGCTGTGGGTATCCGTGAAGGACGACACCGATACTATGTCGAAGTTGTCCAGTTCCCAGGTCAGTTCCACCATGCCCCCATAGGTGCGGCGCTCATGGCGTGGGTTGGTCGGCCCGGTATTGACGGTACGCGGATACCGGAACGGACCCATGCCCAATTCCCGGTTCCAGGTATTGTTGGGGCCGTCGTACTCGTTCCAGCGTGCGGTAACCAGCATCGACAGCCGCTCGGCCAGGGGCCCGCCGATCATGACGCGCGCGCCGTAGGCCTCGGTTTCGCCCGAGTTCTTCTTGTTGTTGCCGCGAAGGCCGTTGAGCCGCACGGCGTTGCGGTTCTTGATGAAGCCGTCGTGGCTGGAACCGAAGCCGAACAGCCGCATGGCCCAGCCGTTGGTGCCGAGCGGCGCGTTCACGCTGGCTTCCGCATCGATCATGCCCTGCTGGCCGCCAAGCACCTTGACCCGGCCGAATGCCTCTTCCGGGTCGGGCCGGGCGCTGACGAATTTCACGGCGCCGCCGATGTTGCTGCCGCCGTACAGCACGCCCTGGGGCCCTTTCAGCACCTCGATGCGGGCAAGATCCCCGAAGCGCGAGGAGGCGTCGGAAAAGAGCTGCACGTCATCAAGGTAAAAGCCTACGCCCTGGGTGTTGCCGAAAGCGCCTAGCCCCCGGATGGACACGTTTGGGAACCCGTCGAGACGCATCGCCAGGTTCAGGTTGGGCACCTTGAATCCGATGTCCTTCAGCGCCTTGATGTTCTGCCGATTGATATCGCCACCGGTGATTACGGACAGCGATTCCGGAATCTCCAGCACGGATTCCTCCCGCTTGCGGGCGGTAACCAGGACTTCTTCGACGTAGCTCTCGTCCGCTTGGGCTTCTGCGCCGGCCTCGGGTGTAGCGAGGGACGCGAAAGACGCCGCCAGCAGCGCACCGAACACGGGCGCCGAAACGGAACGCAGAATTCTTGCATAGGTCATGATCTAGTCTCCCCTTTCCAGACTGGTCAACCCCAATGATCGAAGAAAAACGCGCCCATGGCAAGGGGTCTCTCAGCCTGTGTCTCTCAGCCTGGGACGCTCAGCCTGCTGCGCCAGTGGTTTCGCCGTCGTGCAAGCTCTTGGCGAAGCAACACGCTCGATGTTCCAGTTTGCGGAACGATCGACATCCCGACTTCGACCAGAGGTGAGTAAACCCCGCCATCGCTCAACGACGCGACGATCCGGGCATTGATTGCGAGATTGCCACTCGCCCCGATTCACCGCGTCCGTTCCGTGGCCGGGGTTGTACGGTATGCTTGCTGCAGCCAAAATGTCACCTCAAACAATACAAAACCTCTGAAATGGGCGAGTGCAGATGAGCGCGCCTGTGACTTTCGGCCTGTGTACCGACTGAATGACGCCCGCCTTTGCGCCCCGTCCCCTTGAGTGGCCTCGATTCGATGGCTGAGCCGACATCAATTTTGGGTTTTCGCTCGCCGCGTAGAAGGCGCAAGGCCTTGTTGGGGGTGGGTGCCGTTGTATTCGGCGTATTCGTCTTGCTGGTCTACCTGATGGCCAGTGGCCCCGATGAGGAGCGGGCCGCCGCGCGCATTGTCGAAAGCGCCGTTGAGGCGTTACCGAACGACAGGCTGACGGGTTCTGATATCGGCGCGGCGGCCGATGCGCTGCAGCGAGCCCTCGAATTGCATCCGGCAAGTCGTGCCGTGTTGGAAGCCGTGAGTTCGCTGACGCAACGCGTCGCCGGCCAGGGGGCAGCCGACATAGAAGAGGGTAACCTCGACCGGGCCACTGATGCCCTGGAGGAAGCGGCCAGGTGGTGGCCGGACAACAGCGAGTTCTCGAACGAAGGGCCTCTTCAGGCAGAACTGCGCAGTGCCCTGGAGCGACAAGCGTTGATCGGCGAGGCAGCGAAGCTGATTGCGGCGGCTGAACAACGGATGAGTCGCGGTGGCGGTGGCGGCGGCGCCATTGCCGAGGCTTTGGAATTTCTGCGCCGCTCCCTTGAGCTCGATCCCGCCAACGCCACTGCCACCACGCTGCGCGACGGTATCCGCCGGGATGTGGCAGCGGCGGTGCAGGATGCGCTGAGACTCGGCGAGGCCGAGCGGGCAGGGCAGTTGCTCGATGCCGTCGACGGGGAATGGAAAGAAGATTCGGAACTTGCCGAGTTGCGCAACACCGTGGCCGGTCGGCTCGAAGAACTCGCCAAGGCAGCGGAAATCAGCCGTATGCTGAATCTCGCCGAGCGGAGACTGCGGGACGACAGGTTGTCGACGCCTGCACGGGACAATGCAGCCCACTACTTTCGGCGGGTTCTGCAGTCGAGTCCAGACAATGAGCAGGCGCGCTCGGGTCTGGAGCGGATCGGGAGTCGATACGTTGTGCTGATTCGCAGCGCGCTCGAGGACGGGGCATTGAGCCGGGCGCGCCGGCTGATGCGCAGCCTGAAGGGTCTATTGCCGGGGCATTCCCGCATTGCCGCGCTTGGCAACGAGATTGAAGCAGCGGAACGTGCCAATGCGCCCGCTGCGGTGAGGGAAACGGCGCCGTTGCCCGTGCAGCCGGCCGCGGTCGAACCGGCTATGGGCGTGCGCGATGAGCGTCCATCCCCGGCACCGGTGCAGATGCCGTCGGACGATGAAGGCCGTTTGTGGTACGAAGTCAAGGACAGTTGCGTCGACGCGGAACTCAGGCGCTATATCGAATCCTATCCGGCCGGCCGGTACATCGAAGATGCATGGCGCAAGATATCGTCGTGCATCGAGTCGAGATGACTGTAAAACCGAACGTTCCGGCCCCGGCCGATGTCCACCGAATTCTGAGTTCTCAGTACAGAACCACGTCGCGAATCTCGTCGGGCACGCGCCGCACCAGGGCGGAAGCCTGGGATTCATCGACGGACAGGTCCACGATACCGGGCAGGCCATCGTGGCCGGCCCTTCCCGTATAGCCGATATTGCCTTCGTTGCCATAGGCGCCGACTTCCGGCGGAGGCGCGTCCTTCGGTAATTTGGTATCGCCGCCGGCGGCCCAGTTGTCCACCGACCCCGGAATGCCGGGTTGACCGGCGATCCCTTCTTCGCCTCCGGATCCCCCAGTGCCGCCCTGGCTGTCGAGAACGAATGCCTTCTCGAGTTCATGGGTGGTAAGAATCAAGTCGATGGTGCCGCCGTTGCCGCCGTCGCCGCCGTCACCGCCTCCGCCTGCGTTACCGCCGTCACCGCCGTCGCCTGAGTAGTAGCCGTCGCCACCGTCACCGCCTTCACCGCCGTTGCCGCCATTACCGCCAATGCCGCCAGTGCCGCCGCGAGTAACGATAGTAACCGGTGGCGCGTCGATCGATCGCACGTAGTACTCGGGACGCATGCCCGGTGCCCGAACCTCGAAGACCACCAACCGTTCCTGCGCATCGATGGTGCGGACTTCCCGGGCGATGACGCGCAGGTTGGGCCCGGGAGAGCCTCGGGCACCGGTCTGGCCTGATGTGCCGTGGCCTCCCGGACGGCCGTCGCCGGCACGCCCGAGCACCCGATTGCTGTCGTTGCCTCTTGACCCCTGTTGGCCGTTTCTACCTTCTCTGCCCTGCCGTCCCGACAACCCGGCGTATGTGAGGTCGTCCTCATCCATCAGTGGCACGATGCTCAGAAAATCCGGCGCATAGCCTTTCCGGGCTTCCAGTGCCGGCTCCCCGGCATATCTTGCCGTTACGGTGTACTCCTTGCCGAGCATGGCGCGGGCGTCGGCGCTGAAGTGAACATCCGAGGTCCGGGCGTCATAGGTGGCGTTTTCCACCAGGATGTCGACGCGCGAAGAAGGCAGCGGATATTCGTTCGTCAGGTGGGACCCGTTTCCTTCCAGGCCCAGTGTCCAGGTGCGGCCGAACAGATCGGTCACCCTGATCTTCAGCTTCTTGACAGCACCGGGGCTGATCGGGTCGTCGAGGGCAAGTTCGCCGAGAATACCCAGTTCGGCCACCATTTCCGGTTCGGGCCCCTGCGGTATGGCGGGGTCGTATCTGAACGATAAGGGTTTTTTGTGGGCTCCCTCACCGCCGTATGCGGCGCTTATTCCGTAGGGTGCATCGAGCCCGTGCAATGCGGTCAGGCCGAATTGATCGCGTCCGCTGGCAACGAATCCGGTCAATGCGGTTACAACGCGGTCGGCCGGAATCGGATGGTCGTTGTCGGTCGAACTGAAGCGGCGGCCGTCCTTGTCGTCCGCCTCGACGTAGAGGATGTACTCCTCGCCGGGAATCAACGCCGCGTCTTCAGGGATCGGGTACAGGGCGTCGTCCTTGCGCCATCGCAGGCCGATATCGAACCAGGTCACAGCCTCGGGTTCGGGGCCGTAAGCCAGTGCGAAATCGGGCCTGAACCGCTGTGTGGAGCGGGCACCGTCGGCGTGTACGACAACCACTTCGTAACCACCCGGCGGCACGTCTGCCCGGTTGGCGCTGAACCGTACTTCACCGGTGGCCGCGCTGTAGGAACCGCCAGCTACTTCAACGGATATTTCCTGGAGGCTGGCTGGTGGCATGGATCGCCCCTGATCGTCGGTCAGCACGATGCGTTGCACCTTGAGCGTGGAGCCCGGCCGTATCAGCGTATCGGGCGCCTGAGGGCGGTCTTCCGGGGTGACCATGGTGAATTCGACCCGGTTGACGATGCCGGTGGTTTCGCAACCTGCCGTACCCAGAGTCAGCAATACGATGCCGGCCGCGATCAGCCCCATCCTCGAAGATACTTTGCCGGTCATTTTCTCCCTCCGTCTTCAGTTCCCGCAGGTCGTTTGCATTGATTCAGGAGATCGCGGCCTTGCGCAAGAATAGCCCGAAAGTTCCGGGCGAATCTGCTGAAGGAGTCACAATATTCCCATCAGAACATTTGCGAGGATGGATCCCCGGTCAGCAACGAATTCGCCGCCGCCGGCCTCCGCCAACTTTTCCAGATATCTTCCGGAATCG
>JAPOON010000498.1 GCA_026713405.1 Gammaproteobacteria bacterium | reverse complement strand
GCAACCCCGGCAGTTTCAACGTGCCGTCCCT
Source organism: Gammaproteobacteria bacterium (assembly GCA_026713405.1). The sequence goes on along the minus strand of JAPOON010000498.1, from coordinate 4,676 downwards.
GGGACGAACCCTGGCCGACCCGGGTTGCGAGGGCTACGAGGGGCTGTTGCAGCAACTTTCCGGGGGCGGCGAGATCTGCCGTTTCGATTACGGGCCGCAACTAACGGCCGTTCCCAACGAGCAACGGGTGCAGGCCTGGGGCCGGGCCGCCTGGCACCGGGGCGAGGCGATGGAGTTCTGGGCAGAACTCGGCTATGCCCACAACGACATCAGCCGCGAGGTGTCGCCGAGTTTTCCGGTGCTCAATACACCCGTGGTACCGGCCTATCACCCGGGCAATCCCCATGGTGAGGATGTGTTCTTCCAAGGCCGGCCATACGGCTATGGGCATCCGCCGGAGATCAACTATTACAAGCACGAGACCGTCCGGTTCGCCGCGGGCCTGGAGGGCCGGCTGGCCGATGCGGCCCATTGGGACATCGCCGTCGTCCACGGCGTCAACGATGCCCTGCTGAACCCGCGCGATGTGCACGCGGCCAACTTTCAGGCGGCCCTGCAGGGGTTCGGCGGCAGCGGCTGCGGACCCGGTCCGGCCAGGGTACCCGGTCAGGGCGGCTGCCTGTTCTTCAACCCCTTCAGTTCCGCCTTTGCGGCCAACCCGGGCGAGGCGCTTTTCAACGGGCCGGAGCTGTACGAGTTCATCATCGGCGACTACATGGGCGACGGCGAGTCGAAGCTGACGACCGTGGAAGCCAACCTCACCGGCGACTTGCCCGGATACCGGGGCGGTTATGCCCTCGGGGCCCAGTACCGGGAACAGACCCTGGATTACCGCTACGATGCGGTCACCCGCCAGGATGGCTGGGCGTTTCTGATCGGCAACCCGGACTTCGCGGCAAGAGACAAGGTCCATGCCGCCTACGGCGAGGTCTGGCTGCCCCTCGGTAACAGTATGGAGGTCGCCGGCGCGCTGCGGTACGAGGATTACGGGTCCGGTGTGGGCGATACGCTGGACCCGAAGGTCACGTTCCTGGTGCGGGCGGCAGAGGCGCTGTCGCTGCGGGCTTCGTTCAGCACCTCCTTCCGGGCGCCGTCGCCGCTCCAGACCCGGGGCGCGCAGACGAATTTCACGAATATCGTCGACCACGACGGATCGAGGACCTTCGCCGGCCGCCGCACGTTGGGCGATCCAGCACTGAAACCGGAGACGTCACGCGCGTTCAACGTGGGGCTCACCTGGCAGCACGGCGAAGCCTGGGCCCTGAATGCGGACTACTGGTGCTATTCGTTCAAGGACGTGCTACGCAAGGAGAACGCCCAGGCGATCGTCAACGCCGACCCCTTCGATACGCGCATCGAACGAACTTCAGCGGGCACCATCTCCATCGTCAACGTGGCATTCATCAATGCCGACCGGATCCAGACCAGCGGCATCGATCTGTCCGCGCGGGCCAGCCTGGCTGCCGGTGCAGGGCTGCTTTCCGCGTGGGTCGAAGCGGCCAGGCTGTTCGATTATGACGTGACCAATGCGGGTATCGAAATCGATGCACTGGGAAAGCTCAATCGCGCCAATGTCGGTGCGCCCAACCAGAAATTCCGGGCGACAGCCGGCCTGTCCTGGTCCCGGCAGGCGTTGCAGCTCAACGCCCTGGCACGCCATGTCGGTGGCTACGAAGACGACGGCGGGGGCTCCATCGACAGCTTCACGACCCTCGATGCCAACGTACGCTTCTCGTTTGGTGGATTCCCGGGCGGCGGCAGCGAGACGACGGTCACTCTCGGTGCCGCCAACCTGCTCGATGCCGACCCGCCAAATGTCGCCATAGCCGGCAGCTACGATCCCCGCTCGTCGGATCCCCGGGGGCGGCGCGTTTTCCTGGCGATGGGAATCAGGATGTAGCCGACCGCCGCTCGGGCGCTCAGCGCGAGGTGACGGCGAACGACCACCAGTGCTCCGGCCGCGGGCCGGCGGGCCGGCGGCCGACCTTCTCGGCGCGCGCTTGCCAGGCGACATCGAGTTGCTCCGGTTCCAGTACCCGCGCCAGGTGCACGGGGGAGACCTGCTCGCCGAGACGCAGGCGGGCGTCGGGACTCGCCAGCGCGGCGTTCGACCAGACCTTGTCGCTGCAGTTCATGCAACTCAGGTACAGCGCGCCCCCGGCCGACATGCAGTTGAGGTTGACGGCATGGGGCAGGGTTCCCGGCTTGACCTGAACCTGGCAGAGCGGCACCGAGTTGGCGAAGCTCCAGTCGGTGACCGGGTCTTCCACCGCATCGCCCAGCAGGAACATGCCCGGCAGTTGCCTGCAGGGGCAGAAGAGAAAGTAGACGGTGAGCGACAGCACGGTGAGCAGCACCAGGCCGACCAGGACCTGGGTAACGGCCACTCCCTCGGGACGGTCATTGACTTTGTGCATGGCAGACACTCAACGTAGCCGGCGGTTGTTCGACTATATCCTGCTTCGGCCCCGATCGGTGACCCTGATCGCTGACGGGCGATGCAGTTGGCCCGACGAGAAAGCAGTCGCCGGGTGCGAACCTGACTCGATCGACAACCTGATCCACGAATGAGGGGTCTGGAAATTTGCCGGGTCCCCGAGGAGAAGCGCATTGACCGTCTGGACAGTCATCTTCGTCAGCGTGCTGGGAACCTCGATTCTTTCCGGCGTCATCGGCATGGCCGGCGGGCTGCTCCTGATGGGCGTGCTGGTGACGTTGCTGCCCGTATCGGGGGCGATGATCGTTCACGGCGCGGTGCAGGCCACATCGAACGGCGCGCGCTGGCTGTTTCTGCGCCGTCACATGCGATGGAAAATCGTGCCGCCGTACGTTGCCGGCGCCATCCTGGTGCTGGCCGGGTTCGCCGCCGTGACCCTGATACCGGAGCCGGGCGTGGTGCTGATGCTGATCGGCGCCTTTCCCTGGCTGGCGCGCGCCATGCCCGCGGGGCTCGTCCTGGATATCGAGCGGCCGGTCACGGCGTTTTCCTGCGGGTTCGTTGTCACCGCGGCACAACTCTGTGCCGGGGCTTCGGGGCCGCTGCTCGATGCCTTCTTTCTGAATGCATCCCTCAACCGCTACGAGGTGGTCGCGAGCAAGGCTTTCACGCAGACGCTGGGCCACCTGGCAAAGATCGGCTACTACGGTGTTCTGGTGGGGGCAGTGGCGGATACGGACGTCGGTGAGCGGGCCTGGCTCATTGCCGCGGCCTGTCTGATTGCCGTTCTGGGCGCCCGTATCGGTACGCGGCTGCTCGGGCGGCTCGATGAGGAAAAATTCCGTCGCGTCAGCGGTCACGTCATCCTGGCGCTGGGAGCGTTCTGCTTCGCCAAGGGCGTTCTGGACACGTTCGGGGGCTGACGGGGCGGCTGGCGAATCAGTCGTCGGCCCCTGCGAGACGGGCGATGCCTGCCGCGAAGAACGGGCCCAGCTTGCCGAGCACGGTCTCCAGATCGGAGGACTGGCAGAGGCCGTTGGAATACCGGTCGACCGACTCGGTTTCGATCAGGGCATGGTTCATGGTGCCCGCCAGGAAGCTGTGCGACCAGTAGATGTCCTCCTCGGCGGCGTTGGGGAAACACTTCTTCAGAATGTCGATGAACTCGAGGCTGACCGGGTTGAAGGTTGCCATGTAGGTTTGCACGTAAGGCTCGGTGCGCCGGGTGTTGGCCGCGCGCGCCAATAGCCTGATGTAGTTTTTCCATCCCGTCCCGCCGTTCAGCGAGAGGTCGACGATCGGCCTGAACAGCGCCTGGATGAGACTTGCGACGGGTACGTCCGTCCATTCGCCACTGCCCCGCGCCGACTGCACGGAGGCCCGGATGGCGGTGGAATATTCCTCGGCCCGCCGCGTGATCACCGCGCGATACAGGTCCAGCTTGGTGGGAAAGTAGTAGCCGAGGAGGCCGAGTTGAACACCGGACCGCGTGGCGATGTCACGGGTGGTGGAGCCGTAGAACCCCTTTTCCGAGAAGACCGTTTCCGCTCCGTCCAGAATCAGTTCACGCGAGTCTTTTCTGGATTTTGCTATTTTCCGTAGCCCCTGGCCAAACCTGGCCGGTTGTCTATCCTGGCCTGCCCGGCGGATTGCCGTTCAGATAATCGTGCAGCACCTCGTGGAACCGGCGCACGCGCGTCTCCTGTGCGGCGAGGTAGGGCTCCTGGTAGCCCCGGGAGTGCCAGCCCGTCTTCTGCCCGGCGTTCAGCTGCCAGTCCTGGAACACCACCTGGTCGGACAGGTCGAGCACCCCCTGGCCGTTGTCGTATTCGCGAAAATCGAATTCCGCCTCTTCGAATTTCAGCGCTCGGCTGGCGGTGCGGTGCACGTAGTCGGCCTTGCCCTGTACGGGATAGGCCATGGACCAGAGATCGAAGTAGCACTTCTCCGGGTCGGTGGCGTGGGGCTCCCAGCGGAACAGGCCGAAGTTGTCCGAGGATGCGCCGAAGGCGATATTCGGAAAGACCGTCTGGAACGGGCTCTCGGTGAGTTCCTCGTCGGTGAGGAACTCGTAGTGGTGGTAGCCCTTTTCCTTCCACAGCCTCCGTTTTGCGGCTTTCAGGTCGCGCCAGCCCTTAAGGGCTTTGCTTTCGTAGTCGGGGTAGCTGTCCGGGTCGAGGCCCCAGCGGCGCAACTCGTTGTCCCACCACTCGTTCTTCCCACCCTCCGGCACATGGCGCAGGGACGGGCGGCCCATCTGGATGATGCGGGCGTGGCCCATGGGGAACATCTCGTAGCG
>JAPOON010000497.1 GCA_026713405.1 Gammaproteobacteria bacterium | reverse complement strand
GGCCGGGAGCATGGTCGTAGCCGTCACCGATGCCCCCGGGACTTCATCGGGCGCCCGAGCGGCCGGTGCCGTACGCGGGCGGGGTACCCTGCCCGCGCCGGAACCGACGGAAAGTTACAAATCGCCATGGCGAAACTTCGTCGCTTGGTGCAAGGCCCGCAATGAGCAGCCCTGGCCGGCCAGCCCCGAACTGGTTGCCAACTATCTGAAAGACTGTGCGGCTCAGTACGGTCACGCAACGTTGCGCAAAATTCGAAGCGCGATTTCACAAACACACCACTCGGCCAACCTCGACAATCCGTGCACAACAGGGCTCGTCAAGACGACGATTGCTGAACTGTCCCGAGCCAAAGGGTGGAATCGCGCTCACAGCACCAGATTCAGCGGGCATTTGCTCGGCACGGTCGAATTCGAAATGATCCGGGCGGCGGCGCTTGAACCTCGGCCGCGTGGCCAAAATGTGGAGCACCCGGATAACGCGAGGAGCCGTGGGCTGGTCGACCTTGCGCTGTGCTCGCTGGTTCTTGAAGCCGGCTTGCGATGTGACCAGGCGGCGGCGCTCGAATGGGGCGACCTGGGATTAGACACCCACCGCAGGCCGGCGATCAGGGTCCGCAAAAGGTCGTCCGAGGCCGGCGTTCTCATCGGGATCTCCGCGCGGGCGTTTGACGATCTCGAGGCGATTGCTCCTGAAAGCGCCGCGGCGAATCCGAAGATCTTTGAAATCGGTGCACTGCAGATAGCCGCTCGCATCAGAGCGTCGGCGCAAGTCGCGGGTCTGGAAAGCCGGATCACAGGTGAAGCGATTCGCCTCGATCCCCCGGCTGCACCTACTCGCGCGAGCCGCTGGCGGACGTTCTGCGCCTGGTGCGACGCAAGCGCCCTGGAGAAGCTGCCCGCGCGCGCAGAAACGGTCGCTGAGTATCTGCGCGAGGGGTCGGGATTCGCCAACTTAACGTCGGTCTACGCCAATATGGACGCCATCGCGAATGCGCACCGAGAGGCCGGAATCAACGACCCGTGCGCAACCGATCTCATCAGAGCGACGATAGGGGAAATCCGAAGGTTGCGCTCGCGCATTACGCCGACATCGCTCGACGCCGGCGCGCTCCAAGCGATCCGGGCGACCGCCCTGCAGCCCCGGCAACACCACCGCGGCTGGGAAGCTGGCCCGACCGCCCGGCGGCGCGGGCTGGTCGACCTTGCCCTCTGCTCGGTCCTGCAGGCAACAAAGTTGACCGTGGAAAAGGCAGTGGCGCTGAATTGGGGGGACGTGGAGAAACTCGATGAGGGCAAGGTAAGGCTCACCGTCAGAAGCAAGGCCGATCCGCACGGGGGTCCTGAAGTATGTGAACTCAGCGGGGCGGCCGTTCGCGATCTTGAAGCGATACGACGTGGCGTCAGGCCGGAGGGCAGCGTATTTGGGCTAAGTCAGGGCCAGGCTTACGTGCGCGTCAGGCAAGCCGTAAAAGCCGCCGGCCTCGATGCTCTGCCCACGGCAGGCCCGTCACAAACCGCCACGCCAGGCCCGTCACACGCCGCCACGGCAGGCCCGCCGCGCACCCCTGAATGACCGGAGCGGATTGCTATTCCTGTTTTTCGCGGTGCACGGCATGGAATTGGTCCATGGGGCCAGCTTCCCGGCCCACCGCCGGACCATGCCGGATCGCGGCGGTGACGTAGCGTTTCGCCTTGTCGATGGCATCGATCAGGTTCTCGCCACGGCCCAGAAAGGTGGCGATGGCCGACGAGTGGGTATCGTCTTCATTCGGTCAAGCCGAGTAACCGGCCATAGACTCCGATTGAAACTTTCGCCGCTCTGGATGTCCAACGATACCGTTCGGGTAGAGCCTTTGAGACAACCAAAGGGCGGAAGCGACATGGATCGAATTCCAACGACGAACGAAGGAGCCCTCGGCGGCAGCTGGGATGTGTCCGCGAATCCGGTTGCCGGAGGGTTGCAGGGCCGTTTTGGCGACCGGCGGGTGTCGGATGTGCCGCAGACGCCGCGTCCGTACAATCTGGAGGTGTACGAACCGGGCAGCGGCGTTGCGCCTGCTGAAGAGCACCGGGGCATCCGTTCCGGGGTGGCCACCGGGGTTCCCTTTACGAGCCGCCTTTCAGGTGCAACCGCATCGCCATACCCCGGTCGCGGGCTGGGCCCCCCGACCCAACCGTCACCGCCGACACCTGGAACCCCAGGGGACCCGCGCGCCAGTCATGGG
>JAPOON010000496.1 GCA_026713405.1 Gammaproteobacteria bacterium | reverse complement strand
CGTGCACGACGACGTCGGCCCCCCAGCCCCGCATCGCCGCGTTCTTTTCCGCGCTGTTGCCCTCCGGCACCAGCACTGTGACCGGCACTTTGTGAAGACGCGCGGCAAACGGAATGCTCTGCCCGTGATTGCCCCGGGTAGCCGTGACGATACCGCGCGGCATTTCCGGGCCGCGCGACAATTCGTCCAGGTACACCAGGCCGCCACGTACCTTGAAGGCTCCGATGGGCGTGTGGTTTTCGTGTTTCAGCCACACCTCGCAGCCGGCCCGGCTGCACAGCCCCGGCCAGCGATAGACCGGTGTCGGCGCCAGGTGCGGGGCGAGCAGGGCACCGGCCCGTTCGAGTTCGTCGAGAGTGAACATGTCGAAAACCGCTCAGCCGCCGCTCGTAATCAGCGATACTCCAGTCAGGAACATGACGTAGTAAATGAGGGTCCACACCCAGACGCCCGCGATCGTCCAGGCCGCCAGCTTGTTGGCCGGGGCCCCCAGCACGACGCCGGCGACGGCAGTCAGAGCGTGCCCCAGAATCATCGGGGCGAGCAGGCCGACCCCGACCGACCCGTATCGCACCAGGAACCGCTCGGTACGGGTGAACACCACGCTGTCCATGCCGTAACGCTGCACCAGCCAGCGCCTGATCGGTTGCGACAGGTAAACGAAGAACAGCGTTCCGAGCGTTCCCGAAACGGCAATGACCAGGAACGCCGGCTCGATGGGCCCGTCCATGGCGAGAATGACCGGCAGCGGGAAGCTGATTTCAATGAATCCCAACAGGAAAACGCTGATCAATGCCATTGAGACTCCATCGACTGCAGCGCGGACGCCCGGTCGAGGGCAGTGCGCGATGGCGACAGCATATAGACGCACCGATCGGGAATCCAAGCGCGATTGCGTTCGACCGGCTGCTGCTGTCCTGTCCCACAAGTTCCTATGGTTTCAGCGCTTCTCACGGGGTTCGTAGCAAGGCGCGGCCGCTCGAACAATCCGGGGCCGGGAGTGGCCCAGCCCTTGCCAAGGGCCGCAATTCGGCCCCAACCCATCAAAACCGCCCTTCGGGAACTCGCTGTGCGCCTCACTGGTGCCAGGCGCCGTAAACGTCTACGGTTGCCACATCCAGTGATCGGGGAGCAGGCATGGAAGTCGCGAACAGGGTCGTCGTCGTTACCGGCGGCGCCAGCGGGATCGGCAGGGCGATGTGCGAGCGCTTTGCGGCAGAGGGTGCGCGGCACGTGGTGGTGGCCGACCTGAACGGCGACGGCGCCGCCGCAGTCGCCTCGGCCATCGGCGGCACCAGCCGGCGGGTCGATGTCGGTGTGGAGCAGGACATCGTCTCGCTCATCGACGCCACGGAAAGCGACATCGGGCCGATCGATCTGTTCTGCTCCAATGCGGGCATCAGCACGGGCCGGGAACTCGATGAGCCGGACGAGGTGTGGGATGCCATCTGGCGGGTCAACACCATGGCGCACGTCTGGGCCGCGCGCCACCTGGTGCGGCGCATGATAGCCCGCGGCGGTGGCTACCTGCTGAATACCGCGTCGGCCGCCGGGCTGCTCACGCAGATCGGCTCCGTCACCTACGCGGTCACCAAGCACGCGGCCGTCGCCCTGGCCGAGTGGATCGCCATCACCCACGGCCGGCAGGGTATCAAGGTCTCGGTGCTCTGCCCGCAGGCGGTGCGCACCGCCATGACGGCTGACGGTCCCGGCGTTGCCGCGGTGGATGGCATGATCGAGCCGGAACAGGCGGCGGATGCCGTGATCGAAGCGCTCAGGGAAGAGCGCTTTCTCGTGCTGACGCACCCGGAAGTCGCGGAATACATCAAGCGCAAGACGTCCGACTACGACCGCTGGCTGCACGGGATGCGGCGGTTGCAGGAGCGGTTTCTGGAAGAATCTCTATAGCTCGCGGGAAGCGATTGTTTCCGGAAGTGGCTTTCCCAAACACCGAGTGGGCATACGGTACGGGCCTCCGATATCTACCATTCCAGAAGTTCGAGGGTGGGCGTTTCCGGCATCTCCTCGGCGAGCAGCCAGCGGATGAAGATGATCGCCTCGCTGTAGCCGGCGGTACTGATCCAGTTGTGCTCGACGGGTCTGTGGCTCAGGTGGATGACATAGCTGCCGTCGGGCTCGGCGACCGCGGTCCGCTCGTTCAGGCAGACCTGAAAGTCGTCGTAGTTGGTGGACTGCATCAGGAAATTCCAGGTCTGCAGGCCCCAGTAACAGGCTTGTGGTGACCGGAAACGAATCTTGAGGTATTCGTTTTCCTCCAGGCGGTAGCGGCAGAAGCAGTAGACGTTGTCGACGGTTCCCCAGCCGCCCTGCTCCGCATCGAACTCGAAGGGCGGCAGGAACACGTTGATGGGAAACTGCACCGGCAGGGGCGCGACCCAGGTCGTGCACTGGAAGAACATCGCCATGGTGCGGATGCGCCTTGCCAGTTGCTCGTCCGTGAGCGGCAGCCGGGCGGGTTGCGGCGCGACGTTCTCGATGCTGAGCAGGCTCTCGCGCGAATTGGCGCGGTCGAAGAAGTATTCGCGGGTGAACAGCGTCACCGAGTCCGGATCGATCCGGAATTCGTTGGGTTGCTGGGGACTCGGCGTCAGCTTTATCTCGAACGAGCCATCCTCCTCGAAGGCGATGTCTCGCTGATTGAGGTTGAGCGATACCCGGTCCGCCAGTTCGCCGTGCGGGTCGCCGCCGTAGAGGCAGAAGCTCAGGTAGCAGCTGTCGAAGCGCTGCCCCCTGATGACGTACTCCTGGTCGCCGCGCACCTGCGTGAAGTAGTAGACCGCGTCGACGTTGTCGCCGTAGAGCTTGCGGTTGCCGTCGGAGAGCAGCATGAGCTGCGGCCGCAGGGGGTCGTTGTGCAGGTAGAAGTCCACCGCGGTCTGCAGCAGGTGGAAGATGTGCCGGTAACCGTCGACCTTGCCCTGGTGATCCAACCCTTTTTCCGGATCGAGGAAGGTCTGGTCCGCATTGCGGATCACATCGAGAAATTCGTTCAGGGCTTCCTTGCTTTGCATGATCTGTCCATTCCCGGTTGTTCCGTATATTCCGCCGCGGCCTTCAGGCGATCCGCCGGTCCCGCACCGCATCCAGGCCATCCAGGAATTCCAGATAGCCCGAGAAGTGGTTTTCGATCTCGGCGGAATCCAGCCCGAACATGTCCAGCGAATATTCGTGCCTGCCGTGCTTGTCCTTTCGTTCGCTCTCGAGGAAGGCTTGCATGCGGGCCGCGCTCGCCTCATCGAGACGCCATCCAAACCTACCGTATATGCCTTTCACCACGCTCATCGGGTCTTCCACGAAGTCATCGAATTCGAGGTCGACGAACTGGCCTTCCCGATTCAATGCCTGGCGGGCATTCAGAAACCGATCGAAGTACCCCGCCCACAGGCGCAGTTGCTCGCGACCCGTTCGCTCGACGTTCTCGGTGTCGGAATACAGGGACCGCATGGACGAGACCAGGCTGGTCAGGGAAGGCACGACGCTCGACGGGTGCCGGTGCGGCATGATGACCCGCGCATCGGGATAGACCTCGAACAAGGCCTTCAGGCGCATGAGGTGTACCGGAGACTTCAGCAGCCACCGGGTTCTGCGCACACCCCCCGACTGCAGGAACTGCAGAAACCTCTTGTGCCAGCGCATGTTCGCCAACTGGTCGGCGGCGTCGAAGAACCACTCGTGGTAGCCGGGCAGGTAGGCCGTCGCCATGTACTGAAAACTGGTGAAATTCAGCGCCGTGACCCCAACGCACTCCTGGGGCGAGTCGGCTTCCATGTAGTGCTTCTTCCTGAAGTCCGGAACCAGCTTGAAGATCTGGTCGAACTCCTTGCGTATGGCAGCGATGCGGTCGTTGTCCAGGTAGTCGTCGGGCGTCGGCGCGGGGTACGGCAGCAGGCACTCCCAGGAAAGGGGCGAGCGGTGCGCGGCGTCCCGGAACAGCAGCGCCTGCAGAATCGACGTTCCGGACCGCGGCATGCCGATGATGAACACCGGCTCGGTGATCGGTTCTTCGAGAATCTCCGGGCGTTCGGCGATGGCCTTCTCCACCCGGAAGCGGGACTCGGCCATTCTCTGGATGGTGCGGTTCAGCGCGAAGGCGCCGAACGGGTTCAGGCCGGAATCGGCCTCGAGCGAGGCGATCAGCCGATCGAGCCCTTCCGTCATCGCATCGTCGACAAAGGAAAAGCCCGCTGCTCGAGCCGCCTTGTCCAGAATGCGGTCGCGGTCCAGGCGGAACAGGTCGAGCCCCAGGCGCCCGGCGACTGCGCCGGCGGCATTGAAGATTCTGAGGCTCCTCGAATGCTCGATGGCGACAGGGGAGTCGAACACGCGGCCTCAGGTCAGCTTCTTGAGCTTCGCCGCAATCGAAAAGTCACCGGCTACCTTGATCTTCCCGGATGCGACAGCCATGAACGGCTTGATTTCCTTTCTCTGGAGTTTGCCGTAGGTGTCGAGGGACATGCGCACCGTGCACTCCGCCTCCACCTCCCGGCCCGTCACGATGGAAACGAGATTGCCGTCCCCCGTGCCGTCGACCAGCAGGCGCTCATCGTCGAGCTGGAACAGGAGGGTCTTGCCCAGCGGGTCGATCAAGCCGGCCTTCTCCGTCATGTCGGCACAGATTTCTTCCATCTTCATGGTTTGCGTCCCTCGTGTAGAAACAGGCTGGAAGGGGGGTGTGGCGCTCTCAGGCAGCGGCTAGCTGCGCGCGTATCCTCGCCGCGTGTTCGGCGAGTTCTGCCGCATCGGCCATGCTACGGGCATGCAACGGCATCGCCACGCCGCCTTCCCGGGGAATGACGTGGAAATGGATGTGAAAAACCGTCTGCCCGGCCTCGGCGCCGTTCAGCTGGGCAATCATCATTCCGGGCGGGTTGAACGCCGCCCGTACCGCCCGGGCCACCCGCTTCGTCGCGAGAATCAGATGCGACAGGCCCTCATCGCTCATGTCGAACAGGTTCTCCGCCGGCTCCCGCGGGATCACCAGCGTATGGCCGGGGGCCTGGGGCATGAGGTCCATGAAAGCCAGGCAGTGTTCTTCGTCGAGGACCGTGTGCGCACTCGCTTCGCCGCGCAGGATCTTGGCGAATATGTTGTTTGGGTCGTAGGCCATGGCGCGCATACTATCAGCCTGAAACCCGGTCAGACAGACGGTGCTTCGGCGAGGCCGGGCGCAGCAGGCAGACCGGACGACACGCGGTACGAACGGCTCGCAAGCAATGTCATTGCCGAATCAGCGTGTGCAACGCCAGGCCGGGCCTGCGGGGTGGCGGCCGGAACGCCCGACGTGACATCATCCGGCAATTCGACACGAACCAGGGCCTGTCAACACTATCTGGGCGGTCTCCGCCGGGTCTGAACCTGCGCGAATCACGGCGCAAGGAGCGTGGTTTGGCCACACCGCCTTCGCGCCGCCTTGCCGGACGAAAAGACAACTCTCGGCAGAGACCGCTCAGATAGTATTGACAGGCCCCAACCCGGGGATTCACACATGGGAATGCTGATTGACGGCAAGTGGGTGCAGGACCGTTTCGACAAGAGAACCCGAGAGGGCCGGTTCGTCCGGGCCGAATCGCAGTTCCGAAACTGGATAACACCCGACGGCGCGCCGGGGCCGACAGGCGCAGGAGGCTTCAGGGCCGAATCCGGGCGTTATCACCTCTACATCGGCCACGCCTGTCCCTGGGCGCACCGCACCCACATCTTCCTGAAACTGAAGGGCCTGGCTGACATGATCTCAATGTCGGTGGTGCACTGGTTCATG
>JAPOON010000495.1 GCA_026713405.1 Gammaproteobacteria bacterium | reverse complement strand
GTATCCGGCAACCCGCGCCAGCATGCGGCGCAAGCTGATCCGCGACTGCACCGGGCAAACCGGCCTGAAGGATGTGAAACAGCAATTCAGCAAGCTCGGCTGGCGGCGCAATGCGCCGTTCCTGGCGAGCCATGGAACGCTGCTCGCCGTGCTGGCGCTGGCCGGCATTCCCTGGGCCTACCTGCTCTGGTGGGTCGCTTATCTCATCGTCTACCAGGTGGTGGTGCGCATTCGCTTCATCAGCGAGCACGGCGTCGCCGCCAACCGGCTCAGCAAGGACCCGCGCGACAACACCTGCACGACGCTGATTTCCTGGTGGGAACGGCTGCTGATCGGGCCGAATTTCGTCAACTATCATCTCGAACACCACCTGCATGCAGGTGTGCCCTGCTACCGCTTGCGCGCTTTCCACCGCCGGCTGCAGACCCGGGGGTATTTCGCGTCAGCCCGGTCCGTTTCCCACGGATACGCGGAGGTGCTGCGCCGGGCGGTTCAACCCGCCTGAGCGGCCGGCGCCTCAGCCGGTTGGGGGGCGATGCGCTCGATCCTGAACCCGGTGAATCCGTAGAACAGCGACACGACCGGGTTGATCAGGTTGAAGAAGCAGAACGGCAAGTAGGCCAGGGTCGGCACCCCGAGGGTCGCTGCCATGTAGGCGCCGCAGGTGTTCCAGGGCACGAGCGGCGAGGTGATGGTGCCTGCGTCTTCCAGTACCCGGGCCAGGTTCTTCTCGTGCAGCCCGCGCCGCCTGTATTCCACCTTGAACATGCGCCCGGGCAGCACGATGGCGATGTACTGATCCCCCGTAAGCGTGTTCATGCCCAGGCAGGTGCCGGCCGTTGTCGCGATCAGGCTGCCGGTGCTGCGGGCGAGCTTGACCAGGTTCTTCACCAGGGTATCGAGAATGCCCGCCCTGTCCATCGCGGCGCCGAAGGCCATGGCCGCCAGTACCAGCCACACGGTGGTGAGCATCGAACTCATTCCCCCGCGCGACAGCAGCGAGTCGAGGTTGGCATCGCCGGTGCTGGCGGCGAAGCCGTCGAACAGCACGATCCACACCCCTCGGAACATCTGCAGCGCGCCGTGTTCTGCCGAGCCGCTCGCCATGGCAAGAACGGCGTGGGGTTGGAATAAGAGGGCGATGACCACGCCGGCCGCCACGCCGCTCAGGATGGTGGCGACGGCGGGAACCTTGCGGGCGGCCATGTAGACCACCAGCGCGACCGGGGCGAGCAGCAGCGGATTGATGGTGAAATTGGCATCGAGCAGGGCCAGGGTGGCATCCAGGGTATTCCCGGATTCGGCGCCGGATTCGCCGAGACCGAGCAGCGTGAACAGCACGAGGGCGATGAGCAGGCTCGGGGCGGTGGTCCAGGTCATGTGGCGGATATGGGTGAAGATGTCGATGCCCGTGACCGCCGGCGCCATGTTGGTGGTGTCCGACAGGGGCGACATCTTGTCGCCGAAATAGGCGCCGCCGATGATCGCCCCGGCGGTGATCGCCACCGACAGGCCCATGCCGGAGGCGATGCCGATCAGGCCGATGCCCAGGGTGCCGGCCACGGTCCAGGAGCTGCCGATGGAGAGAGCCGTTATGGCGCACAACACGCAGGCTGCGGCGTAGAACACGGCAGGATCGAGCAGCAGCATGCCGTAGTAGATCATGGTCGGCACGGTGCCGCAGAGCATCCAGGCGCCGATCAGGCTGCCAACGGAAAAGAGGATGATCACCGCCGGCAGGGCGGTGGAAATGCCGCCGACTATGGTCTCTTCGATGACCTTCCAGCTATGCCCGTTCTTGATGCCGATGCCCGCGGCGAGCGCCGCGCCGCACACCAGGGCGATCTGATTGGCGCCCTGGGAGGAATCGCTGCCGAACAGCACCACGGACATGCCGAGTAGCAATACCGTGATGCCGATGCAGACGGCGACATCGACGGCACTGGCTGCTTTGACATCGTCCATCACCGCCTCCCGCGGCGTTGCGGTGACCGGCGGGTCAGGCTCTGGGCGCCAGTTCGAAGACCCAGAGCCCCTCGGGAACGCTTGTCATGCCGGAGGCATCCTGCCCCGCGTACTTGCGCAACAGTTCGGCCACAACCGGCATGAGGGTGTCGTTGTCTCTGACGCGTACCAGGTAGCGGTCATAGAGCGCGCCGTCTACGCGGACGATGGCCCGTCCGTCCCGTTCCGCCTCGATCGGCCACTGTTTCCAGATCCTGCCCCATGTGGAATCCATGTATCCGCACGGGATGAACGCCCGGCCATCGTGGTACACAACCCAGGTGGTGCGCGACCTGGCCGGCTCCACCGTCTGCAATTCGATTTCCTGGATGTCCCTGACGAACGACCAGTCGGGTTCCGGACCCAGGGACGCTTCGCCCCTCGTAAACGCGCCGCCCGCGACGATGGCCCAGGGGCCGTCGGCGAAACGGGCGCCGATGAGCGTGCCGGCTATCACCACCAGCAACGCCAGACCGATGCCGCCCAGAACGCGCAGTAAGGTTCTCATGGCGTTTTGCTCCTGACTTCCCTTGGGACTCTACTCGGAGTCTTTCGTACGGAGCAGGGCGACTCCCGTCGCACCCCACAGCAGCGGCAACGCGGCATCGACGACGATCCAGACGAGCGAGACGGTTCCCTCGGAGATGGCCGTAAACCCGGGGCTCATCAGGTTGAACCAGTTCCAGACGTACATGATGCCGAAGAACAGGAGCCCGAAGAACAGCGTGTTGGCGATGAGGAAAGCCCGGGAAACCGGCGCATCCCCGCCCTCCTGGTCCACGGCCCGCTTGCAACGCCAGGCAGCCGCCACGGCCAGCACGATCGCAACGGCCATCAGCGGGTTGAGTATTGACCAGAATGGGGAGTACGGCTGGCCTGCAGCCGAGACGTGATAGAGAGGCTCCACCACCGTGTGCACCGCCACCACCACGGCCACCGCGATGAGATAGATACCGCCGATACGATTCATCATGATCATCATCCCTGGTTCGACCGGCCGAATAAAACACGTCTGGCCTGGGTCCGCAATCGCGGCGATCGCGACAAACGGCGAATTGCCTCCGGATATGCTCCCGCCCGGGCTGCGACCGGACCTGTTCCGGCCGGGGCGTGGTATAAATAATGGTTTTTGCAGCGGCCAGTGCCGCAATCCGAGGAAGCCGGGAGGGCTGAATGGACCAGAATACCGAATTCGAACAGATCCGCTACGAACAACCCGCAGACCGGGTGGCCCGCATCATGCTGGCGCGGGCGGATACGCGCAACGCCCAGGACAAGCAGATGCTCTACGAGATCGACACCGCGCTCAACCGGGCCATGCACGACGACGAGATCCGGGCGGTGATCATCGGCGCGGACGGGCCGCACTTCTCCTCCGGGCATCACATGAAGGACTACAGCAAGATCGGCGAATTCACCCCTCCGATCATGGGCGTGGGCGGCTATGACCGGCCGGGCCAGGAAGGCCACATGGCCATGGAGCAGGAGATTTTCATCGGCTTCTGCTGGCGCTGGCGCAACATGCCGAAGCCCACCATCGCCCAGGTGCAGGGCAAGGCGATCGCCGGGGGCCTGATGCTGGTCTGGCCCTTCGATCTCATCGTTGCCTCCGAAGACGCCCAGTTCTCCGACCCGGTGCTCGCGTTCGGCGTCAACGGCCACGAGTACTTCGTGCACGCTTGGGAACTCGGACACCGCAAGGCCAAGGAAATGCTGTTCACCGGCGGGGCCATCAGCGCGCAGGAAGGTAAGGAACTGGGTATGGTCAACCAGGTGGTGCCGCGGGAGGAACTTGAAAGTTACACCCTGGACTTGGCCTCGAAGATCGCCCGTCAGCCGCCCTTCGGCCTGAAGCTCGCCAAGCTGGCCGTCAACCAGTCGCTGGATGCACAGGGCATGTACAGCGCCATCCACTCAGCATTCGGGCTGCACCATCTCGGGCACGCCAATTCGCGGATTCTCTACGAGATGGGCGTGGATCCCACCGGCCAGAAGAAGATCAAGCAGGAAGCGCGCGAGCAGATCGAGGAGGGCGCAAAACAGATGGCCGAGGCGCGCAAGTAGCGCGGGCAACGGTCCGATCACTGACGTGGAAAAAGCAACGCCGAGTTTCGGGAAAGAGTTCGTATACGGCGCTTCCCTTTCGGCGCGTTGGAGCTCGTCCCACCCTCTCCCGTACAGCAGGATGTCGTGGCTGGTGCGCCGAAAGGGAAGCGCCGTATACGAAGTCGCTGCCCGGTGCTTGCGCTTGTTCCAGAGTG
>JAPOON010000494.1 GCA_026713405.1 Gammaproteobacteria bacterium | reverse complement strand
TGAAAGCACCGATGTTGCGCACGACGGCCTCGGCGGCGACCTCTTCGGTGAGATAGGCGCCCGTGTAGGCCTCCAGGTCTTGCTTGGGAGCGTCGGAAAAATAGACGGGCGGCAGCAATCCGTACTCGAGCGCCCTGTCGAGGTGGAACCGGTTACCGAGTTCGATGCGAACGAACGGGTGCATTGCCCACGGGCGCGCCCGGCCCCCCAGCAGGTTAACGCCTTTCCGTCGTAGTGCGCGGGCGCTGGAACCCGTCAGGAAGAACCGGATGCCGTGCTCCTCGATCATGAGTTGCACTTCGTTCAGCAACTCCGGCATTTTTTGAATCTCGTCGATGACGATGCTCGCCGTGCCGGGCGTCAGTGATTCCCGGATCAGTGACGGATTGCGCGCCAGACGCACAAAGAGCCCCTGATCGAGCAGGTTGTAGATGGGGAGATCGCCGAGTTGCTGGCGGATCAGTGTCGATTTGCCCGTTTGACGGGGGCCGAAAAGGAAGCACGATCGCTTTTCCAGCATCCGCCGTGCGTCCAGAAATCGAGCGATGGATGGCTCGGATTTGGTGATAATCAACAACTAATCTGTGGAATATCATGATTATCAACGGTAACGTCACTGAATTTCAAGATATTGGGGCTAGCGAATCCCAATTGGAGTCGACATTCTGCGGCAGTTTCAAATCCCGACCGAGTCAGGCGTGCGGCGCGGCAGACGCTGGAGGCTCCCGGTCAGCGATCGTCCTTCAACAGGTAGCGCTCCACCATCTGGATCATCGCCTGTTCAAGTTGCGGGTCGCCCAGTTGGTCGGGTGCCCTCAACCCGTACTCATTGGCCATGGCGCTCACCGCGCGCATGAGGAATTCGGCCAGGAACCGCAACTCCGCCTCGGGGCGCAGCAGCTCGCGATGGACTTCCAGGAACGCCAGCGAGATGCCCAGGAAATCGTCGAAGATCTCGGCTTCGACTTCGGCGATGGCAAAGCGGGGCACTTCGGTTTCCAGGGCGGCGTAGAGCGCCGGGTCGCGGCGCATCCAAGTGAGCCGGCCGCGGACGAGGTGGCGGATTACATCGCGCGGCTGTTCGGGGTGGGGTTCGGCGATGAATTCGGTGTAAGCCTTGGCGGCTTCCCGCCGGCGCAGTTCCGCGAAGATCGCTTCCTTGCCCGGGAAGTACTCGTAAAGCGACCCGATGCTGACGCCGGCGCGTTCGGCGACTCGATTGGTACTCGCGGCGGCGTAGCTGTCCTCCGAGAGAATCCGAGCCGCGGCGTCGAGAATGGCCGTCACGGTCGCGACCGCACGGGCTTGCCTGGGCCGTTTGCGCGGCGCATACATTGGGGTTGCGGCGTTCGGGCGCTCGTTACTGTGCATGCCGGAGAATCCGAGTACGAAAACATAGTGATCGCTCGGATAATAGCAGGGTACACGGAACGGGAAACCGCCAATGTCTTTCGTACCAGCCGTTCAGGTGGCTTCGGACAGCCTCCCCCGCCAACCGAATACCCAGCTCGAACACCTGCCCGGCCCCAAGGGCCACTGGTATTTCGGCAATCTGCGTGCACTGCTTCCGGATCCGGCTGACTTTCTGATCGAGATGCGCGCCCGATACGGCGACTGCTTTACCGTCGGCGTGCTGTTCAATCGGCGGGTAGTCGTGCTCGCCGGGCCCGTGGCGAATCGCCTGGTGCTGCTCGACGCGGAAAGAAATTTCTCCACCCGGATGGGTTGGGAAGTGATACTCGACTTCTTCGGCGGTTTCCTGATGCTTCGCGACTTCGAAGACCATCGCATGCACCGGCGGCTGCTCACCGGGTTGTTCAAGCCCGACGCACTGCGGCGCTATCTTGCATCCATGCAACCGATAATCCGGCGCACCGTGTCCAGCCTGGATGGCGAACCGGATGCCTACCCCCTGGCGAGGCGCCTGGCCCTCGACATCGGTCTGCAGGTATTCGCAGACATCGAGCCCACGCCCGGGAACGAAGCGGTCTACCGGGACAACATGCGCGTAATCGATGGCGTGATGGGAAGCCGCATCCCGATTCCCGGCACGCGCCGCTGGCGGGCTCTGCGGGCGCGTGACCGCCTGCGCGCGCGGCTGCTGGCCGAGGTGCCAAAGCGACGTAACCGGCCGGGTAAGGACATGTTTTCACAACTCGCCTGCTTCGAGGACGCCGAGGGCCGGCTTCTTGCGGACCGCGACATCGTCGGGCACATGATGGGCATGCTCTTCGCGGCGCACGAAACAACGGCGAGCGCCATGACGATGATGATGTATTCCCTGGCCCGGCATCGCGACTGGCAGCAGCGGGTGCGCGCGGAAGTTCTCGCGGCCGCATCGGACGATTCGCCGGGCGTCGATCAACTCGGCGACATGCCGATTGCCGATGCGGTGTTGCGGGAAACGTTACGGCTGTATTCGCCGGTACAATTGCTGCCGCGCCGTAACGTGAGGGCGTTCGATTTTCTCGACAACCACATTCCAGCGAACAGTCATATTTTTCTGTCTCCGCAGATGTGCCATCGAGACCCGGAGTTGTTCGAGCGCCCCGAGATGTTCCGCCCGGAGCGCTTTCTCCCACAGGGGGCGGAATCGCGGGCAGACCCGTTCTCTTTCATACCGTTCGGCAAGGGCAGCCACATGTGCCTCGGCATGCACTTCGCCATGCTGGCGGTCAAAGCGTTTTTCGTGCAGCTTCTCCGCGCCCGCGACCTGAGCCTTGCCGAAAAACGCGCACCCGTCATCCGCTACATGCCGACGCTGCGCCCGACACATCGGCTGCCGCTGCGTTTCGACCCCATACGCGCAGATACAGCATCAAATCGGAGCATGAACCGTAGTTCAGCCTCGGATAACACTGGCTGATGCGGTTTTGCGCCGCAGGCTCCGCCCACACCTGATTTCAGATCGTGACCGTGCCTTCCAGGTTAGGCGGTAGCCCACAACTCTCACCAACTATCGTCGCGAGGGCGTAGAGGCGCCCGGAGGGAGCACGGGCACGTGGGGCGAGTGCATCGGCGTGCGCAGCAGGAAGTTTGTGAGAGTTGCGGGCTACAGTGCCGGCGATCGACACCCGGTCACGGAGATACCGCTTTCACGGTACCCCTACTCGATGAATTCATGAAACGCATCATCCCTGGGGACGGCAGGACGGCCGCATGACCACGGGCGCATCGCCTACCAGGGCTTGTTGAGCCCGACGCTGCGGCGCCTCTCCTCCCAGGCTTGATTGCCGGCTTGTTCTTGCCTGGCTCTCGACAGGGTGAAGGGCAATCTCAGCAGGAAACCCCAGGCGGAAGGGCTTGCCAGCAGTCGCCGGATTGCGGCCCGGGCATCCTTGGGGGAGACGATAACCCTGGTGGCCAATGTGCTGTCTGCCGAGCTTTCGATGATCAACTCATTGCCCTGCCGGGCGATGGCGCCTACCTGAAATTCGATGTCCGCCAGTTCGCTGACGACCTTCATGGAATCCTCCGATAGATGGAGTCAGCCCTCTTTCTTGAGTGCGCCGATTGCCTGTGCGGCGCCGATTCGTTGCCGGTGACGTGCCGGCATGTCGCCCGCCGTCATGCCGGCCGGCGGCATGAACTGCCCCCGCTCGTACAACTGGGCAAAAACCTCCTCCACCGGCCGCATCTTGTCCGCCAGGGTGCGCGGTGGCTTGCCCGCCGGAAACTGATTCGGCGGGTAGATGGGATTCTCGTAGATCTGGCGGAAGCCCTCGGTGCGCACATCGACCCAGCAGTTGTGATTGCAGCGGGAACGGTGCTCCCGCAAAGCCTCGATATCGATGGGCGCGGCGATCACCTGTTCCTCGGGGTAGGGGGCCGTGCGCAGCATCATGCCGATATAGTCGATGATGAAGGAGTTGCCGGAGCAGAAGGCCCGAGGGTAGTAGTCGTAGTCCACCGTGCCCCAGTTGGAACCGAGCAGGTAACACATGTTGTCGTGCGCCCGGGTGCGGCGGGTGAAGGTCCAGAAATCCCAGGGTTCCGAGACTCCCTCGGCCTCCTGCAGGGCCACCGGGTGACAGATCACCTCGCAGCCGTTGTAGCCGAGGGCGCGTGATACCTCCGGCGTGCAGCCGTCGTGGCAGGTCATGGTGCCGAGCTTGCCGATGGGCGTATCGATCACGGGGAACAGGTCGGCGATGTCGGCGCCGAACACTTCCCGGTATTCGTCCAGCAGATCGTGCGGGCTGGTGCCGAGCCCGATGGAGGCCGGGATGTGCCACTTGTGATAGCGCAGTTCCACCTCGCCCGAAGGGCCGATGATGAATGCCGTGTTGAACCAGCGGTCGGGGAACTCGGCAACCTGTTCGACGACGCCGCCGCCGGCGATGTAGAGGTTGTATTCCCTGGCCTTGTCGCCCAGCGCCTGCATTTCGGGGCCGTCGATGGCGATGGCCTTCTTCATGAAGCTGTCGATGCCGTGCTCGCCCTTGCCGGGGGTGGTGACGCCCTGCAGGAAGTACTCCGGCAGCACCACCAGCCGGGAAGGCAGTTCCCAGAAGTAACCGACCCCGAAGTCGATGAGGTTCAGCACCCGGTCGAGATTCTGCTTGATCTCGGCCCGGTCGTTGGCCACCCGTACGTGGGGCTGTACGACCAGCGCCGTGTACTTCTCTATGGGTGAGTGGGTCATTTGCGTGTCCTTGACGGGAAGTGTTTGCGCGTCCATGTGGTGACTCGTGTGAATATCCTTTGTGGGTTTACCAGAAATTTGCGGGTTTGATGCCCAGGTCGTCGAGCATCACGTTGGCGGTTATTGTGCCCATGGCCGAGATGCCGCCGCCGGGGTGGCAGTGGGGCCCGGTCATGTACAGGTCGCGTACCGGCGAGCGGTAGTGGGCGTAGCCCGGGAACGGGCGGAAGCAGCCGAGTTGCGACTCGATGCGTTCGCCGCCGTTGGTGGTGCCCTCGACGAAGCTGGGGTTCGCAGCCTCGAGGCTCTCGCCGGTGTGCACGGCCAGCCCCAGGATGTTGTCGTCGTTCATGTTCGGCGCGTATTGCCGCAGTTTGCGGAGCAATACACGGCGCGTGTAATCCTCGCCGATCTCCGCCCAGGTCTCTCCCGAGGCCAGCCAGTTGGAGACGAAGGTATCGCAGATGAGTGTGTGTTTGCCTTCGGGCGCCCGGGTGGGATCGAGCAGCGTCCAGCAGGCGCTCCACAGGAACGGGTCGGACGGCGGTAATCCCATCGACAATTCCGCGTAATAGCGGGTCATCTGATCCATGGAATCGACGATGCGGTGAAAGGCGCAGCGGCTCATGTCGGCGCCGTTCGTGAATTGCGGCGGCTCCTGGAGAGCGAGGTGACCCCGGCAAACCGAGATCTTGCCGAAGCTGTAGCCGCGCACCATGTCCAGGAAGTCTTCCTCCAACTCGCGCTCATCGAGCAGTTTCAGGAAGGTCTGGCGGGGTTCCAGGGCCGAGACCACCGCCCGGCGGGCGCCGATGCTGCCCTGGCCAGCCGTGTTGATGCCGCTGGCCCTGCCGTTTTCGACGACGATCTTTTCCACGGCGCAGTCGGTCAGGACGCGCCCCTCCCGGGCCTCGATGTAGCGCGCCATGGAGTTGGGCAGCATCTGGCTGCCGCCCTCGGGGATGGCCTGCCCGTAGTGGTGAATCGCCGGAATCATGATGTAGAAGGATTGGCCGGCCCCGCCCTGGTCCGGGAGGATCTGCGGGGCCAGCGCCCAGTTCATCAGCACGGCGCGCACGAATTCGTGCTCGAAATAGGTTTCCACCCAGGCGCGCGCCGACATGGAAAAGTCGCGCAGCCGGCGAATTCCGGCCTGGGTGGTCTCCAGCGCCCGGGGGAGGGCGCTCGGGGGGGAGGGCGGGGTGAAGAAGTCCTTGACGAACCCCTCGCGGATCGCCTCGAACTCGTCGAACACCTGGCGATAGCGCCGGGCATCCCGGGCCGAGTAGGCGGCGATGGATTCGCATGTTGCATCGATGTCCTTGTGGATCACGATGCCCGGGCCGCCGTTGCGGTCCGGGTGGCCGGTGATCTGGTCCTCGGGTTCGATATACCTTAGCCCGTACTGTTCGAGTTCGGGCTGAATGCTCTTGAAGTCGGCGTTGCACTGGATCCAGACGTGCGAGGAACCGTACAGGTCGTGCTTGAAGCCGGGCAGCGTGATTTCCCGGGTGACGGCGCCGCCGCCCACCCATCGGTTGCGCTCGACGACACAGACCTTCAGGCCCTCGCGGGCCAGTACGGCGCCGCAAGCCAGCCCGTTGACGCCGGCGCCTATGACGACGACATCGAATTCGGAATTCACGAGCGGTTATCCGGTGCGGTATTCGTGCCAGGCCCTGCCGGGCAAGCCGGGTGCCGGCGACGGTCCTGTTGCCAGGACCGTGCCGGCGTTTCCGTCAAGAGCGACAGGGCACGGCATTGCCAATGAAGCGGCGCGTACTACTCGCCGAAACGCGTCGTCCAACTGACTCTCACCCAGGCCGGGTGCGGCTGCACCACGGTGCCGGTCTGCGAGAAGTCCTCCGCGCCAAGGGTGTAGTCCTCGTCGAAGAGGTTGTCGACACTCACGTTCAGGTTGTGGTTGTCCCAGTCGAATCCCGCCTGCAGGTTCACCAGCGTCACGTCGTCGGCAACGTAGGGGAACTCGGGCCGGTCCTGGTGATTGAACTGGGTGGTGAAGCTGTCCCGATAGAGCACTTCCGCGCGCACGTAGGCATCGGCGGGGCCGACCTGCCAGTTGAACTGCGCGTTGGCGCCTGCGCTCCACTTCGGGGCATTGGGCAACTGCTGGCCGCTGACATCGCCGAATGGGGAATTCTTGAAGTCCTTGAATTCGGCATCGGCATACCCGACGAATCCGCCAAGTTGCAGGTTTTCGCCGACCAGCGACTGCACGGAGAGTTCGAAGCCCTTCGACTCCGCCTCTTCGGCGTTGTTGACGCGGCTGTCAGGTTGCGGGCCGCCCACGCAATCCACGCCCTGCGGGCTGTCGAACGGCACCAGTTCGCCGCTCGCCAAGGGGCACACGAACCGGTCCAGGCGCACCTGCATGTCGTCCCACTGCGTCAGGAACAGCGCCAGTTCCGCATAGGTGCGGCCCTGGTTGAAGTTGCCTTTCCAGCCCCACTCGAAACTGCTGACCCGCTCCTTGTCGAAGAAGGAGCGTGAGTCAATGGCCAGTGCCTCCCCCACAAGGGCGGTGCGCCCGCCGGAGTCTGCGGCGACACGTATGCCCGCCGCGCGGTAGCCGCGCGACCAGGTGAAGTACAGGTTGTGGTCTTCCCAGCCGGCCCAGCTGATGCCCACGCGCGGGGAGAAGTCGGTGCTGTCGTTCTTGCCTTCGTTGAAGATGTTTTGCGGGAATCGGCCGCCGGAAACGAACATGCCGCCATCGCCGGTCTGGTAGATCGGCAGTGGGTGCTGGTCGGGCCTGAGTTCACAGCCGGGCAGCAACGGCGCCGGTACGCCGTCTACCACGGCGCGGGTTCCGCAATCGAAGGATGCGTAGGTGTTCTGCCACCATTGTTCGTCGTTGTCCTCGGAGTACCGGCCGCTGAACGACAGGGTCAGGTCGTCGACGATTTCGTAGGAGAGGTCGAAGAACAGTGCCCAGCCGTCGCGCTCGACGTTCTGCTCGTTTTCGTTGGGCCGGTCGCCGGGCACGGTCAGGAAACCGATGAACCCCGGGACCACGTCCTGACCGGCGATGATGCGGTTGTCGACGTTGAACCGGTCGTTGTACACCAGGCCGCCCACGGTCCAGTTGAAGGCGCGCCCGCCGATCTCCCAGTCGTTGGCGGAATTCAGGCGCACTTCCTGGCTGAAAGACTCGGCGTCGTAGCGGTTCAACCGGTTGAAGATGTCCCAACCCGAGTTGTCGAGGTCTTCGAACTGCTCGAAGTCCGACCTCTGGTTGCCGGTGATGGAGGTGAAACTGAAGCGTTCCGCATCATACTGGATGCGCAGCATCACCAGGCTGTTTTCGACTTCCTGGTACGTGTCCTGGTCTTCGCAGTTGTACCGGTCGTTGCCGTTCTGGAAGAAGAGGTCTTCGCCCATGCCGCAGGTGCTGACCAGGTCCGTGGTGCCGCTGGCGCCGGGTCCGAAACTCAGGAAGCCGGCCGGCCGTTGACCCGTGGGGATCTTGCCGAGGTTGCCCTGGTCTTCGCGAACGATCTGTCCGGTCAGGTCGATGGTCCAGTTTTCCGGCTGCCAGCGGATCGCGAGGCGTGCGTTCACGTCTTCGTGATCCGCGTCGTTGCCGGTGTGGCTCAGGTTCTGCACGGCGCCGTTGCTCTGTTCGAAGGCGATGCCGCCCCGAACGTACAGGTCGTCCATGACCGGTACGTTGCCCACCGCGCCGACGGTGTAGGTCTCGAAGCTGCCGTAACTCACCCTCACCTTGGCCATGGCGTTCTCGTCCGGCTTTCGGGTGACGATGTTGATGGCGCCGCCGGTTGCATTGCGCCCGAAGTAGGTGCCCTGGGGACCGCGCAGGATCTCGACGCGCTCGATGTCGTCCAGGGGCGGGTTGGCGGAGCCGCTGGCCACCGAGCTGACGCTGAACTCATCGACGTTCATGCCGATGGCGGGACGCGACTGGATGATGCGTTCGTTGCCGCCGGAAGTGAGATCGCTGATGCCGCGGACCGAAACGTCGCCGTTCTTGGTGCCTTGCTGGTCGTTTTCGTTGAAGGTCACGTTAGCGAGCCGCTGGACATAGTCGCGCGCGCCGCGCATGCCGGAGCGCTCGATCTGCTCGCCTTCGAACACGCTGATGCTGATCGGCACTTCCTGCAGATTCTCCTCGCGCCGCTGGGCGGTGACGATGACCTCCTCGATGACGCTGGTGGACGCCCCGGTTTCCCCGAGTGCCACGGGCGCCCAGGCAGCCGCGACGAAGCCCGTGAACAAGGCTGCGATTGGAGCCGGAAGACTCCAGAATCGGTGATTGATCATATTATCCCCCTTTGGTTCGATACAGACCGAAAGCTGTATGTAAGCGCTTACATTACTACTTCAAAAAGCTGGGTTCAACCATCCGCAAGGCGCATGGCCAAGCCTGACCGGAGCGTTGATGTTTCGGTCGGGGTGCGGGCCAGGTCTCTTGTTTGCGGACAAGGGCGACCGGTTCACCCGACGCTGCGGATTCGCCGCCATAGCATCTCAATGCTGGATGCCTGTGGGCCGGAAAGCATCAGCACGAGGAAACTTCAGTTGTCGGAAGACGGCGGGCGGTCACCAGCGACTTGGCGGGCGTCGCGAGGCGTGGAATACGCGCAGGACCTCAACACGGTTCAAGCGTGGCCTGACACGGTAGGGAATGATGTAAGGCGTACCCGGCACGACCAGCTCCCGCGTTCCGTGGATGCGGCCGGGCCGCCCCATGGCAGGATTCGTTTGCAGCCGGCCTACCGCCTCATGAATCCGCTTGACCAGGGCCTCTGCGGCTGCAGGGTTTTCGCCGGATATGTACTCGGCTTCGTCGTCGAGATTTCGAAGTGCCTTCGCAAGCCAGCTAACCTGCACGGACTCCCCACTTGCCGAAGACTGCCGCGACATCCTGGTCGCTGGCGAATTCACCCCGGTCGGCTTCCATGACGGCCTGCTCGATTTCCTGAACCTGCCATTCGTTCAATTCTACGAAGTCGCGAATGGCTTGCGCAGCAAGAAAGGACTTCGATCGCTGCATCGCCTCGGCAAGGTGCTCAAGGCGTTGTTTGAGTTCCGATTCCAGACGGATGGTTACGGTAGCGGACATGGATTGCTGCAACTGTATTTGAATGTGTACACCTTAACACAGACGAATACAACGAACACCACGATCTTTCCACGAATTGGTCGGAGTCGCAGCGCTACTCGAACGGGTAATCGCAATCTGTCAGTCGGGTGGTGCAGTCCTGAAGGGCGGCGGCCCGGTGCTGCCGCGCAGCACGAATTCCGGCTCGACTTCCCGGCGGTACACGGGCGGGCCCCTGGACTGCAGCATGTCCACGACGCATTCCGCGGTGACCTCGCCCATCTCCCAGTCCGGGGTGCGCATGGTCGTCAGCGGCGGGTTC
>JAPOON010000493.1 GCA_026713405.1 Gammaproteobacteria bacterium | reverse complement strand
TTCGCCCGGCCGGCCGTGCGCCCCTGCCTTCGAGGGAATCACCGGCGTCCGATACACGCAGCGTTGGCCCCCAGTCCTATGATGCGACGCCGGCACGCAGGCAGCCATCGTCATCCGCTGCCGATAACACCGGTCATTCGACCTCGTTCAGCACCTGCACGCATCTGCCGAACGACGCGCAAATACTGGCGCGAGTCGACCAGAGCATCGTGCGAGCCGTCGAACTGCTCGAGAAATCCAGCCTGAGGCTACTGAACCCGGCGGAAGCGCAAGAGATTTCGCTTCTCCTGTCTTCCAGAAATCTCAACGTTTCGGAAGAAGTGCTTCGGG
The DNA here is from genome assembly GCA_026713405.1 of Gammaproteobacteria bacterium. The sequence continues at coordinate 3,332 of JAPOON010000493.1, read as the reverse complement.
TCTCACGTGAGTACACGAGGTTTGCGAAGCACTTCGATTCGCAACAATCCAGGGCGGAAAAGCGGCTCAAGCAGTCCGGGAGGGAGTCTTTGACGGAATCCCGACGGCTCGAGACATCAACGAAGCTGGCGTCTATGCAACAGGATCTCGAGAGGTTCCAGGCTCAGGTGGAAACCGCGCTGACCGCAGCACGATACGACACCACCGGCCTGGCAGAAAACCAGTCACTGGCTCTTGCGGGCCAGAATCTGATGACGGCATTGCAGCAACGCCTGGCCCAGCGCCACGACCACCTCGATCAGGTGGCGGAGGCTTGCGGGATTGCCGACCTCTTCCGCGAACCGGCGAACGAGGCGGAAATCCGGAACCTGTTTCCGGTTGCCCGCACAGAGCCGCAGGCGCAGGCGCAGGCGCAGGCGCAGGCGCAGGCGCACGACGAGCATGAGTCATGGCCGGACTGGTTGCCGTATCCGCTCCTTGAAGGTGTCCGGGAGCGTTGTACAAGCAAGCAGGCGTCGCCGCACTACCCATACATGCTGAAGCAGGTCGATCAGCAACTCGAGGCGGCGGTGCAACTGATCGAGACGTCCCGCGCAGCGCCGTTGGTACCCTGGGAGGTGTTCGAACTGTTTCTGTTGACCGGGGGAAACGACGAATCTGTACAACCGGAGTTGTTGGAAGAGTTGCACAAGTTCTTGTCCTTCGGAAAACGGCTCGACAGACAGATCGAACTGATGAAGGAACTTCTGTCCACTGCTTCGAAGGTCCCGACGGATCATCGCCCGAAGATGGATATTGCCCGGGAGTTGGAAGTTCACGGTGACCTGGCGCAGTCGCTCAGGCACACAGTTACGTCCCGTTGCGACAACCTTTATCAATGGGGTGACCTTTCCCTCGCGGCTCGAAACATCTACCGCGCGCTCCAGTATCGTTTCGATGTCCGCGTAAACGAGCTCAACCAACTGGCTCAGAGCACGTTGGCCACGGGTGGTGAGTCGGTGGACCAGGCGACCTTGCCCGATGTCCCCATTGGTCGCGCCGGGGCCGGGAGGATTTCCCCCGTTTCGGAGCCGTTCGGTCCGGAGCCAGGCGATTTCGCGGGCGATGCAGGGGTGTCGAGGGCAAACACGGCATCCCCCGCGAACGCATCGCGGCTGGTCGAACGGTTCGACCAACGGGTCGAGCGAGCGCTGGAACTGCGCGGAAGAATTACGGCATGGTTAAGGAGTGGCGCCGACCGCAGCACGCTGGATTCGCGCCTGCGTAGCTGCGAACAGGACCTGAACGTCTTTCGAGCAGGGGCTACGCACAACCTCGAAGCCATCGCGCGGCAGGCCAAGGCGAGTCCAGGGCTTCGCGACCTGACGGAAGGGCTGCGCCTTCGCTTCGCAGGGCGTGCCACGAAGATTCAAGCCTTGATCGACTCGGTTGACCCCAGTGTTTCCCCTCCCCGCCTTCGCCCTGCATCGGCAGATGGAGAAGTCGCGGCGTCGGTCACAAGCCGTTGGCAACCGGCGTCGGAGGCCGAGCAAAACGCCGAGTACGCGGTGCATTTGCTGACCAAGTCGCTGACCGAGCGAATGACCGTCGATGAACGGCGGGAGCTGCGTCGGCTGGTGGGGGACAATCCGGTGAACATCCAGCAGACGGCGTCGGACCGGCTGGAGGCGCTCGTGGACATCGGCAAGGCTACCGACTTGCGAATCATGGCTCTGGAGGAGGCGCTGGGCAAGTTGAGACGGGCCTCGTTGAGTGACGACGAGTGGTCCGAACTGGTGGCGCTGGTCGGTCCGGAGCCGGATACACTTGGACCCGAGGCGGCACGCCACCTGTCTGCCTGCCTCGAAATCGGAAGCGAAGCCGACAGGATCATCGCGCGGGTGGAGGAATTGAAGTCGGCGCCAGCGCCGTTGCAGCCTTCCGCAAAGACGGAACTGGAATTGCGGCTCACCATGGGCCGCAGCCGGGTGACGAGAGCACTCCACGGGCCACTGCGTGCCCTGGAGTCACCGGTGCACCCGGATGCCCTTTCGCGCGAGGTAGAAACACTCGTGCAGGGGCTGCACCGGGAATTCGACGAGCGCAGGTCAAAGTTGCGGGAACTGGCAACACAGGAGCCTGCGCCGTACAAGCGGCTGTAACCGACTAGGTACATGTTCACTAGAGTCCACTAGGTGCCGGTTGGTCATTTAACTCATTGATAAAACTTATCTTTATGGTGAAGACGGCGCGGTAAAGCGGGCTCGGAAGGACTCGGAAAGTACCGCCACGTCCGCTTGTTTTAGTGGGATTCATTGTGTTCGTTCTACGCATTCGGTAGGCTGGGGATACGCCTTTCGGATACGACTCCATGCCCAGACTATGCCGCAACGCCCTCTCCGCCGCCATGGTACGCACCGCCGGCCCCGGCAGCTACGTCGACGGTAACGGCCTCATGCTGCGCGTCAAGGCGCGCGGGACGCGCCAGTGGGTACAGCGCCTCACCATTCACGGCCGCCGCGTTGATCTCGGGCTCGGCAGCGCCGAGTTGGTCTCGCTGGCGGATGCGCGCCGGGCGGCGGCGGACAACCGCGCCATCGCCCGCACAGGCGGCGACCCCCGCCGCGTCCGGGTGCCGACCTTCGCCAGTGCGGAGGAAGCCTGCTTCGCGGAGAAGCTGGAGACGTGGCGGACGAAGAGCCCGGCGCGCAATTGGCGGCTGGCGGTGGACAAGTACGTGCTGCCGAAGCTCGGCGGTGTCCCGGTGGACAGGATCGGCACGGCGGCGGTCTACGAGGTGCTGCGACCGCTGGCCCTGGCCGGCAAGCACGCGACGGTGAAGACGGCGGGCGCGGCGATCACGGCGGTGTTGGACTGGGCGCGCATCAACGAATACCGGTCGGAGGGCTCGCCGGTGGAGACGGTGCGCCGCAGCCTGCCCAAACGGGCGGCGGGACCGAAGCACCACGACGCCCTGCACTTCTCGGAGGTGGGCGCGGCGCTGGCAAGGATCGACGGCACCAACTGCGCGCCGTCGACGAAGCGGGCGATCCGCTTCACGGCGCTGACGGCGGCTCGGCAGATCGAGGTGCGCCGGGCGACCTGGGAGCAGTTCGACCTTGAGGCGGCGGTGTGGGTGAAACCGGCGGAGTCAATGAAGACGGGCAAGCCGCACCGGGTGCCACTTTCGGACCTGGCGTTGGACCTGCTCCGCGAGGCGCATGCCGACCGCCGTGGCGGCGCGCTGGTGTTCCCCGGCTCGCGTCCCGGGACGATGCTCGGCGAAAAGGGGATGACGAGGGCGCGGCGCTCTCGGGGGATGGCGGGCGCGGGCCGACGCTGCCGCGCTCGCC
>JAPOON010000492.1 GCA_026713405.1 Gammaproteobacteria bacterium | reverse complement strand
TGGGCGGGTGACTGCCGGGGCGTCTACCCATTCAGAACCCGGATGGCCAAGTCCGCCTGACTATACTCAGCCCTGAGAAACGCATCCATCCTGGACTTGAGAAGCCTGTTGTCGATCTTCGTATACCGGGCTGTCGCGTTCGTCTCCCTGGCCAACGTATCCATGTGCCCGTACACCGTCGCCCGGAACTGCTCGAACGACATGGGCGGGCTCCTGCCGTCGTTGCGTTTCATGTCGGCCATCACCAGGGCGAGAACGTCGAACAGATAGCGTCGGTTTACCCGGGTAACTGAAATACCGTGCCAGAATTGGTCGTCATCGGAAGGTTTGCGGCGTGGCCTCGTCATGGCATACATCCTCGATTGCATGGAACGATGGGAAACGGGCGAGTCTGGCCATGCCGGCGTTGTCGGAACGCTTGTAGGGAAGAGGCGACCGGAACGCTCGGATTCATGCACCCGGCCGGTTGAAACCGTCGCTTCTTCGGGATAGTGCGCGTGCATGGACCTGACTCGGTACGTACTTCGGTTTCCGACGCACAAATTGGCGTCGGGCCATACGTACCGAACTCCACAGCAAAGTAGATAGGCGCTGCCTATTCACCGCCCGTTCGGGGCATGACTCCCTACGAGTATCGGCTTTTGTATTCGACAGCTGACCCGACTTCGGGTGAGCTGTGCGTTCAGTACGTACTTTCGACTGTGAGCCAGACCGGAAGGGAAGTCAACGGCGGACGATCGTCTGCGCGCCAGTCCGCCGATTTTTCGGTCTCGGGACTCTGTGCCCGGCTGTCCGTTGATGGCGATGCTGCGCCGGGTCGCCCCGGCCGTCTTCGACAGGCTGAGTATCCGTACGCCATGGTCGAGGGTGTGAACCGGCGCGATACGTTCGCTCGGCCTACTGGCGGCAGAACAACCGGCTGGATTCCGCATTCCGACCGTGCGGCTCACGCCGGAGGAACCCGAAGAAGCTCCGCGGCCAAAGTGTGTGCATCGGTGCGGCAGAGGCAAGTGAGGTACCGAAAAAAGGCTGCCGCCGCAAGTTCCCCCGGAATTCTGGCTGAGGCAGGCCACAGGCAGCGCTTCGATTTCGAGGAAGTCGTGTGTCCGCGGATTATGGCCTCCAGGTCGACTCGGCTATCTCTATACTTGGCCGTTGTTTCGCATGAATTGCGTAGAAATTTGGATCGATCAACCGTTCTCATCCCACAACCAGGCGTTGTTCCTCGTGTGTCCTCGTCCAGGTGCGCCGGGCTCTCGAATTGTACGTTGCTGGCGGCCCTGTCCTTGCAGTTGGCCACGGCCGCCGCCACGGCCGCGCCGCAGGGGCACCTGGTGATTGAGGAAGTGATCGTCACCGCCGCCAAGCGCGAACAGAGCGCCTACGAAGTGCCGGCCTCGCTTTCCGTATTCACGGGCCGGGAGTTGCCGGAGCGTGGTATCGCCGACCTGGTGGACATCGGCAAGTTCGTGCCGAACCTGAACGTCACGACCTTTTCCGCCGGGCACACCTCGTCGGCCAATCCCTTCATCCGCGGAATCGGTACCCAGGATCATCTGATCACCACCGATCCCGGCGTCGGCGTCTACGTCGACGGGGTCTACCTGGGCCGGCAGGTCGGCCAGCACTGGAACCTGTCGAACATCGAGCGCGTCGAGGTGCTGCGCGGCCCGCAGGGGACGCTCTACGGGCGCAACTCCATCGGCGGGGCAATCAACATCGTCACCCGTCCGCCTGGCAGCGACCCAGGGGCATGGGTGAGCGCCCGGGCCGGTAACCGGCAACGAATCGACGCCCACCTGCACGCGGATGCGGACATCAGCGATCAGGTCGCTCTGACGCTGAACGCGGGAATCAATCGGCGCGGTGGCACCGGCGAATTTCTCAACCTGCCGGACGCCGGGGTGGAGGTGGGGGAGATGCGAGAGCTGTTCGGCCGCCTGGCGGTGGCCTGGCAGCCGGCGGAGGCGTTGCGGCTGACCCTGGCCGCGGACGCGAATGATGGCAACAACGGCCTGAACCCGTACACCACGCTAATCGACGAAGTGCCGGGAGGCAGGGTCCATGCCGCCGGCTACCGCAACGCAGACGTCGCCGCCGACCCCTACGACAACAACACCGGCCAGGCGGACCAGGTCCGGGTGACCAACGAGGCCCGCGGAGTGGCCTTGACCGCGGATTGGGCGCTGACCGAGCGGCTGAACGCGAAGGCGATCGCCAGCGCCCGACGCTCCGTGTACGAGGCTGGCCTGGATGACGATGGTTTCTTCGATGACTTCATGCGGTTTCCGGAGCGTGGCGAAGCGGACCAGGCTTCCGTCGAGCTGCAACTGAACGGCACTTTCGGCCGCGTTGATTTCGTGGCCGGTGCCTACCGTTTCGACGAAGACGGCGAGAACGTTCAGGATCCCACCGTGTTCCTCGGCTTCGAGGGCCGTTTCGAACTGGCCCAGGAACTCGATAGCACGGCGGTGTTCGCCAATCTGGGTGTGCATGTTTCCGACCGGTGGCGGCTTGCCGGGGGCATGCGAACAACCCGGGACGAGAAGCGGGCAAGCACGGATGTTGGAACCGGGCTGGTGTCTGCGCGTCGGTCATGGCGTGAAACGAGCTGGGACTTCTCCGCCCACTACGGCTTCAGCGAGACGCTGGCAGCCTATGCGACGGTGCAGAGTGGCTACCAGTCCGGCCAGTTCCCCGCACGGCCCTACTGCCTGTTCGTCGACCCGGGTTGCTTCGCCGCGGGCGACAACATCACGGCCGTGAACTTCGAGGTGGGGGTGAAGGGACGGCCGCTGGGGATGCTCGAGTTGAGTGCGGCGCTCTTCCACACGCGCTACGAAGACCTGCCCTACCAGGTGAGCACAACGGCCGGGGCGGGTTTCAGCACGGTAAATCTGATCGTCGGGCAGCAAACGACAGGGTTCGAATGGGAGAGCTCGCTGTACCTGACCGGCAGGTTCCGCCTGAACCTGACGTTCGGGGTTCTGCATGTCGATGTCGAACGCAGTCAGGGCGTCAGGCCAGTGGCGCCGCTCACGCCGAAGCTGACATTTTCGATCAGCCCCGAGTACCGCTGGCCGCTGCGTAACGGCGCGGAAGTCGCGGCCAGGTTCGACTACTCGTATCGCGACCGAATGTGGGGCGAACCGAGTTCCGATGCAGGCCGGCTGACGCGGATCGGGAGTCGAAGCCTGGTCAACTTTCATATTGGCTATGCCGCGCCGGGTAACGGCTGGACGGCGGCGGTCTACGGGCGCAACGCAGCCGATGTGCGCTACGACAATGCGCGGCTGAATACGGGCGACTATCTGCTGCGGATTCTCAGCAACGACGCCAGCGAGTTCGGGGTACGGATCGAAAAGCGCCTCTGATACGCCAGCCGGTTCCCGCGGGTAGGGTGGCGAAAGTCAGTTTTCGGGAAGCAGTCCGGGCGTCTGAGTCGATGGAGTGAAGGACAAGTGCCACGAGCAACCGTTGACGAGCGGCGTCGGCTTGACGGTGTGCGGCGCGCGGTGACTGCGCACCGGCCGCACTCGCCGGTATTGCAAATCAGCTCATGCCGGTAAAGAATCTGAAGATGAACATCTGCAAGTGGCACAAGTTACCGCCCCTGATCGTCAGTTACCCCGCCTGGCTACACCATCGACTCAGTTTGCAGGGAGGCAACGGCCGGATGACTTGCTATGGCGTAGCAGTTGATCGGCCGGGGCAGGGTGATTTGCCAATATCGGGCAGCCGGGCATGAACGGGTGTCGCACCCGACGGTCTTCAACGGCATTCGCCCTCGTCGTGGCGCTGTCGGTGGCGTGGCCGGTATTTGCGCAGCACCCGGGCAACGCCGCAACCGGCGATCACGCGATCGAGGAGATCGTGGTGGTTGGCTCCCTGATCCGCAGAGCGGAGGTCTACGAGGGCCGGGCGCCGGTGCAGATCCTCGACACCGCGGCATTCGAGGCTGTCGGCGCGGCCCAGCCCGTGGACATTCTCTCCAGCCTAACGGCCAACACCGGCTCCTACCTGGCAACGCAGCAGACCTATCTTCAGGGCGTCTCCCAGTTCAGCCTGCGTGGCGTGGGGCTCTCCTCTACCCTTACCCTCATCAATGGCCGCCGCGCCGGTTTCGCGCCGGTCTCAAACGACGCGGGGCAGAGCTTTTTCGACATCAACACGCTTCCGGTGCTCATGATCGACCGGGTCGAGATACTCCGCGACGGCGCCTCGGCCACCTACGGCTCCCAGGCGGTTGCCGGCGTTGCCAATCTCGTTACCCGCAAGGGCTTCACGGGGGTCGAGATCGCCGGGGGCTACCGGGACGCCAGCAACAGCGCTTACGACCTCGGCTTTGCCGCCGGCCTTGAGGGGCAGCGAGGCCATCTCAGCCTCTACGGGGTGTGGTACGAACAGGACGAGAATTTCCGCACCGAGTTCGACTGGTTGATACCCAGGGCGGTCGACCCGGACGGCGATGGTGACATCGTGGACGGCTCGTTCGACTCCGGACGCGGTTCACCGGGCAGCTTCCGGCGCGCCGTGACCAACGCCGACGGGTCGTATTCCCCGTTCCAGGTCGGCGGCTTCGACGCGCCGCTGTTTCCAGACCCGGAATGCCGGGCGGGCGGTGGCTATTCGAGCGGTGCCTTGTGCCGCGTGGACTTCTCCGACCAGCGCACAATGATCGCCGCGGAGCGGCGTGGGCAGGTATTTGCCGAGGCTGACCTCCACCTTGGCCCGGTGACGCTCTTCTCGGAGGTCGGTTACTCGTCGAACGACGTGACAGACCGCGTCGGCAACATGCTGCTGTTCAACGGCAACGTCGAGCGAACCAACGAGTTTTTCGTACCCGCCAACCACCCGTTCAACTTCTGGACCGACCCCGAGGGTGACGGCAATCTTACCTACGTCGCGCCCTCCGATTGGGTTCCGGCGGTGCACGAGGCCGTTCCGCTCGGCTACTTTGGCCGGCCCCTCGGAGCGGAGGCCGCGGGCGAAAATTCCGGCGACGAGGTCAGGGCGTTCGACACGCTGCGGCTGGTGCTCGGGTTCGAGGCCCAACTACCGGGAGGGTGGTCGGGCGAAGGGCATTTTACGCGCGCCCGGACAGACCTCTCCGTACGCTCGGAGCGGCACTGGATAGCTGCCGAGTTTGCCAACGCGCTAGTGGAGGGGATGTGGAATTCCTTCGGCACACGGCTGGTCGCCCCCCACCTGGTCACGCCCAAGACCGTGGCGGAGGACGGCCTCGCGCCGGCTCTGGCCGGGCGCCGCGCTGCCAATGACGCCGAGACCCTGAGGCGTTTCGAGAGCGTCAGGCGTGAGCGTGCCAAGAGCGTTCAGAACGTCGCCGAACTCGTCGGCACGAGCGAGGCGTTCGAGTTGTACGGCTGGCCGGTCACGCTGGCAGTGGGCGCCCAGTACCGGGAGCTCGCCTATGCCTTCGAGCCGGACCCGCTGAACGTTGCCGGCGGGGGCCCGCAGCCGATCCGCGAGTTTCCCGCAGCGGCAGACCAGCGTACATGGGCGGTGTTCACCGAGAGCCTGACGCAGCTTGGCGAGCGCGCCGAACTGCAGCTTGCCGTGCGCCACGAGCGCTACCGGCACGCGGGCAACTCAACCGACCCCAAGATC
>JAPOON010000491.1 GCA_026713405.1 Gammaproteobacteria bacterium | reverse complement strand
GGAGAAGGGCTCGGCGAGATCGCTGATGGAATACTCGCCCGTGGCATGCATGCGGCAGAGTTCCCGCTGCTGTCTGTCGGACAGTTTGGGCTGCTTGCCGCGCAATTTCCCCTTGGAGCGGGCGATGGCCATGCCCTCGCGGGTGCGCATGCGGATGAGATCGGCTTCGAACTCGGCGAAAGTGGCGAGGATATTGAAGAACATCTTTCCCATCGGGTCGCTGGGGTCGTACAGCGCCCGGCCGAGGGCTAATTTCACGCCCTGTTCCTGAAGACGTTCAGCGATGGCACGCGCATCCGGGACAGACCTGGCCAGCCGGTCGAGTTTCGGGACGACCAGCGTGTCGTCTTCGCGCACGGCGGCGAGGGCCTGGTCGAGGCCGGGGCGGGCGCGGTTCGTGCCGGTGAGGCCGTGATCGGTGTAGATGCGACCCTCGGCGACGCCGAGCTCCAGGAGGGCCTGGCGCTGGGCGGCCAGATCCTGGCGGTCGGTGGAGCAGCGAGCGTATCCGATGAGCGTTGCCGTCATGAAAGAAAGTGTACGGATAGGGTTCCGCTTGTGCAATAGTTTGCGTACCATTGATATGAGACACTATTGCAACGGGTTTGGCCGGGGTTGGAGCGGCCCAGTGCGCCGTCCGCTGGACGTACCCCTTACGGACAGCGCCGCGCCGGCAGAAACCACCGGACAAACCACCGGACAACGTAGAGACGGAACATGCCGAGACGAAACATCTGGAGCGTGCGCCAGCGCGCGGCGCTGTTCGACCTTCCCACGGACGAAGCCGCGCTGCTGCGCCAATACACGCTGTCCGACGACGACATCGAGCAGATCCGGTTGCGGCGCGGTGCACACAACCGGCTGGGCTTCGCGCTCCAGCTCTGCGCCTTCCGGTATCCGGGGCGAATTCTGGCGGTGGGGGAGGCCATTCCCCTCAACGTCCTTCGCTTCATTGCCGCACAGCTTGGCCGCACAGCTTGGCCGCACAGCTTGGCATGGACGTCGAAGACCTGGATGGGTATGCGATACGGGAGGAAACACGCTGGGAACACCTGGCCGAGCTCCGGCGCATCTACGGCTACAAGATGTTCTCGGGACGTTCCACCCGGGACCTGAAGGTCTGGCTCGAGGACGAGGCGGAACCGGCACGCTCCAATGAGGGGCTGGCGCGGCGGTTCGTTGAGCAGTGCCGGCGCCGGCAGGTGATCTTGCCGGGACCGTCGGTCCTGGAGCGTCTTTGCGCCGACGCCCTCGTTGCCGCAGAACGGCGGATAGAGACGCGCATCGCGGCGGGCTTGGACGACGCCATGCGCCGGCAGCTCGACTGCCTGCTCACCCCGGGCTATTTATCGAGGAAGTGGACGGCGGCATGAGCCGGTTCGTCTGGTTACGCCGGTTCGAGGTGGGGCGGAACTCGGCCGATATCAACGGCCTTCTGGACCGCCTGGAATTCCTGCAGGGCTTTGAGCTTCCCTCCGGCCTGCTGGACACCGTTCCTGCGCATCGCATCGCCCGTCTTCGCCGCCAGGGGGAGCGCTACTTCGCAGAGGGGTTGCGCGACATTTCCAGCGACCGCCGTCTCGCCATCCTTGGCGTCTGTGTCGTGGAATGGCGCGGCGCCATCGCCGATGCCGTAGTCGAGACCCATGACCGGATTGTCGGCCAGACCTTCCGGAGCGCTAAGCAGCGCTGTGATGCGCGTCTTCAGGATTCGAGGACAGTGCTGCAGGATACGCTGCACTCCTTCAGGCTGCTGGCAGCGGCGCTTCTTGAAGCAAAAGGAGATGGCCAGCCACTTGAGGAGGCCGTCGCTGCTGCCGGCGGCTGGCAAAAGCTCGAAGGCGTTGTCGCCGCGGCTGAGCAACTCACTGACACCATGTCCGCCGATGCCCTGGGTCACGTCGTTGAGGGCTGGCCCCGATTCCGGCGCTATGCGCCGCGCATGTTGCGCGCGCCGGATATGCAGACTTCCAGCGCCGGCGAACCCATCGTTGCCGCGTTGAGAAATATCGCAGCCGGGTCGCCGGACATGCCCCGGACCTTCCTGCGCCGCAACTCCAGGTGGCATCAGCATCTGAACGCCCGGCCCGCCGGTGACCGCCGGCTTTGGGAGGTGGCCGCGCTTTTCCATATGCGAGACGCCTTCCGGTCCGGCGACGTCTGGCTGGCCCACTCCCGGCGCTACGGCGATGTCAAACAGGCCCTGGTGTCCATCGAAGCAACGCACACCACGGCCCGGCTGGCTGTTCCTTACCAGTCCCAACCAGTCCCAGGAGTGGTTGGGCGAACACAAGGCGCATTTGGGCGAGGGTCTGGAACGCCTCGCCCGTGCGGCGCACCACGGCAGGATAGCCGGCGGCACCATCGAGAATGGCGAACTCAGGATCGTCCGTCCGGCCAGCGCAATGCCCGAGAACGTCGATGAGCTGGTGCTCGACCTCTACCGTCGCCTGCCTGAGGTGCGGATCACCGATATCCTGCTGGAGGTGGACGCCGCCACCAGTTTCACCGACGCCTTCACCCACCTGCGCACGGGCGCGCCGTGCAGAGACCGCATCGGACTGCTCAACGTCCTCCTGGCGGAAGGCCTCAATCTGGGTCTCAGCAAGATGGCCGAG
>JAPOON010000490.1 GCA_026713405.1 Gammaproteobacteria bacterium | reverse complement strand
TCAGATCTAATGATAGCGCGCCGACCGAGATCTACCCTCTCTCACCCGTTACGCCGACGACATCGATGCGAACTGCGCCTTCGAACCGCCTCGATTCGCGAACACCCTGGGCGAATACATGGCACGGCTCGGCAAGCGGCAACTGCGTATCGCGGAGACGGAAAAGTACGCGCACGTCACCTTCTTCTTCTCCGGGGGACGGGAGGCACCCTTTGCCGGTGAGGAGCGCATACTCATCCCGAGCCCCAGGGTCGCCACCTACGACCTGCAACCCGAGATGAGCGCACCTGGTGTCACCGATGAACTGGTGGCGGCCATCGCGTCGAAACGCTTCGACCTGATCGTCTGCAACTACGCCAATGGCGACATGGTGGGGCATACGGGCGTGTTCGATGCCGCGGTTCAGGCCGTCGAGACGCTGGATCTGTGCCTCGGGCGGCTGGAGGAAGCGCTCTCGACGCACGGCGGCCAGATGCTCGTGACCGCGGACCACGGCAACGTGGAAAAGATGCATGACGCCGCATCGGCACAACCCCACACCGCGCACACCTGCGAACTGGTGCCGCTCGTCTACGTCGGTCCCGATGAGATCGCTTTCCGGACGGGCGGGACGCTTGCGGATGTGGCGCCCACGCTGCTTGAACTCATGCGTCTCGAGGCGCCGGGGGAAATGACGGGCCGAACGCTCGCCCGGATGCGGGAGCGCCGAAGCGCGTGAGGTGCGTGCCGCGCCGGCGCCTCATCCGGTCGGTCGTCTTTTTCCTGGCCTGTCTGCACGCTGGCTGGGTGGCCGCTGAAGAACCGGCGGACAGCGAACGCGTTCAGGCCGAACTCGAGCGTCTTACCAAACAACTGAATAACCTGGACTCCTGGCTCTCCCGGGCCCAAGAGCGGCGTTTGCGATTGCTCGCGGACCTGCGGGCGAAGGACCGAGCCGTCGCGGCGGCCGTGAGCGACGTGGCAGCAAGCGATGCGGAGCTTGCGGTTGTTAATGGGGACCTGGCCCGTCTCGATGCCGAGCGCAAGGATCTTCAGCACAGGCAGAGTCGGGAGGCGGGCCGTATCGGGGAACACCTTGCCGCCGCCTACCGGCTGCAGGGCCGGAATTTCCTCAGGCTGCTGCTCGATCAACACAGTGCAGTGCCGGCAGAGCGCATGCTGGTCTATCACCGCTATCTCATTGCCGCGCGCCTCGACGCCTTCGAGTCACACCGGCTTGCATCGTTACAACTTGAGCGCAACGCGGAGGCGCTGGCCGAACGGGAGGCAGCGGAACGGGAGGAACGACGGCGATTGGTGGCCCACCGGCAGGAGCTGGAGCGGAACAGGACGGAACGGCGTACGCTCATCGAATCCCTGGAAAGGGACGTTCAGGATCGGGAAAGTCGGCGCGAGGCGCTTCTGGAGGATCAGCAGCGCCTGCAGGCCCTCTTCGCCGAGTTGCAACGGCGGTCCTCCACCATCGAAGGCGCCGACTTTGCCGACCGGAAGGGTTCGCTGCCCTGGCCGCTCGATGGCGTGCCGGTCAGCCGTTTCGGACAGTCCCGGGCCGATGGGCGCCTCAAGTGGCACGGCCTGTTGCTGCGGGCGGAGACGGGCAGCCCGGTCAGGGCCGTTCATCGCGGGCGGGTGGTCTTTGCGGACTGGCTGCGGGGATTCGGGCTGTTGACGATTCTGGATCACGGTGACGGGTACATGACCCTGTACGGGCATGCCGAGGTGCTGGCGAAGCGCCCGGGCGACATGGTGGAAAGTGGCGAGGTCATCGCCCGGGCGGGGCAGAGCGGCGGCGTTCGGACGAGCGGAATCTATTTTGAAATCCGCCGGCACGGCAACGCCACCGACCCGCTGCATTGGGTGGTCAAACGGGGCTGAGGCGGCCGGCAGCCTTGCCGGGGCTTCCAGGCGCCTTGGATTCGTTCGTGAGCCGATCGGGCCATACCGCGCTACACTTCGGCGATGGGCCTGCGTTTCGTCACCCTGTTCGGAATCGTCGCCAGTATCGTTACCGGCATAGCGCTCGGCATACTCGGCTACCGGGGCTGGTTCGATGGCGTCACCTCATCGCGGCAGGCCGATGTCATCGAAGAGGCGGCCAGGTACATCAGGACCAACTACGTCGACGACATTGAAGACGGACAGCTTGTCACCGATGCGCTCAGGGGCATGCTGGACGGCCTCGACGACTACTCGAAATACCTGGACCGGGATGCCTACGAGCGCCTGCAGGCAGACACGGCCGGCCGCTTCGGCGGAATCGGTATCGAACTCGGCCTGAGGGGCGGGTACTTCACCATTATCGAATCGCTGGACGATGCGCCGGCAGCCCGCGCGGGCGTGGCTGCAGGAGACCGGTTGATCGCTGTCGACGGCGAATCCCTCAAGGGGAAGAAACTGCTGGATGTGATCGAACTGATACGGGGACCGCGCGGGTCCCGGGTCAACCTGGCGCTGACCCGGTCGGGCAGCAGGTTCGAAGTTGCCCTGAGCCGTGCCCGGATCGATGTCGAAAGCGTTCGCGCGCGCTGGCTCGAGCCCGGCTACGCATATGTGCGCATTGCCCGTTTCCAGGAAGATACCGGCCACGACTTTGCCCGGGCGGTCCTGGCGCTCGCTCGGGAAGGGGAAGGGGAAGGGGAAGGGGAAGGGCAAAAGAAAGGCGGAATCGCCGGTCTGGTTCTCGACCTGCGCAACAACCCCGGCGGCGTGCTGGGCGCATCGGTGGACACGGCGGACGTCCTGCTCGAGCAGGGGCTTCTCATCTGCACGGAGAGCCGGCCCGGGGTGCAGCGGCTGGAGCACCGTGCGCTTACCCGGGACCTGTTGAACGGCGCTCCGGCGGCGGTCCTGATCAACGGAGGCTCGGCTTCCGGCTCGGAGATCGTGGCGAGCGCGCTTCAGGATCACGGGCGCGCGGCCGTGCTCGGCGTGAAGAGTTACGGCAAGGGCTCCGTGCAACCGGTTCTGCCCCTTGCCGGAGACCGGGCCCTCAAGCTGACCACCGGCCATTACTATCGGCCCAACGGCGACTCTTTGCATGCCAATGGCGTGGTTCCGGATGTGCGCATGCACTCGTCGGATGACGAGGCGTGGATTGAACGGGCCATGCAGAGTGTCAAAGGGGAAGTTCTGGCGGCACGGTAGCTGGCTTTCATGGTCGGCGGCTTGGCTGTTCCGTCGTGCAGGCGCGTCGGAACGACGATCGATCAGGCGTCCAGCAATGCCTGTCCGGCCCGGAAGTCGAGTGTTTCGGCATAGAGCGCCCGCCCGGTTATGGCGCCGAGGAGGGTGCGGCCCGCTGCGTCGTCGGCAGCCTTGAGGCGCGCGAGGTCGTCAAGGTCGTTGAGTCCGCCGGAGGCTATGACCGGGAGCGAGGTTGCGCCCGCGAGTTCCAGCGTCGCTTCGACGTTGAGACCGGAGAGCATGCCGTCGCGCTCGATGTCGGTGTAGACGATGCCGGCCAGGTCCAGCGTGCCGGCCCGCGCCGCGAGGTCCAGGGCGCTTTGCCCGGATGTAATGTCCCATCCTTCGGTGGCGGCATTGCCGTTCCTGGCGTCCAGCCCGAACAGGACGCGGCCGGGGAACGTTTCCGCCAACAATGGCAGGAAACCGGGGTCCTGCACGGCGCTGGTGCCGACGATCACGGCTTCCACGCCTGCATCGAAATAGGCGCGCGCGGTATCCGGAGAACGGATGCCACCGCCGATCTGAACGGGTATGCCGGGCACCGCATCGACCATTCGGGCGATCAGCTCCCGGTTCTTCGGCCGTCCGGCGAAAGCGCCATCGAGATCGACGATGTGCAGCCGGCGGCACCCGAACTCGGCCCAGCGTTCCGCCATGGCAACAGGGTCATCGGAATACACCGTTGCGTCCTGCATCCGGCCCTGTTGCAGGCGCACGCAACGGCCTTCCTTCAGGTCGATGGCCGGGATCAGCAGCATGGGTAACTCGGCCTTACAGCGAACCTTTGGTCGAAGGCACCCGGCCCTCGATGCGGGGGTCGAGGGCGACAGCAGCACGCAGCGCGCGGCCGAACGCCTTGAACAGCGTCTCGGCCTGGTGATGGGCGTTGTTGCCGCGCAGGTTGTCGAGGTGCAGGGTGACCTGGGCGTGGTTGACGAAGCCCTGGAAGAACTCGTGCAGCAGGTCGACATCGAAGTCGCCGACCCGCGGGCGCACGTAGTCGCAGTTGTAGTGGAGCCCCGGTCGGCCGGAAAGGTCGACGACGGCGCGCGACAGGGCCTCGTCCAGGGGCACGTAGGCATGGCCGTAGCGCGAAATGCCCTGTTTGTCGCCGATGGCTTTTGCCAATGCCTGACCGAGCACGATGCCTACATCCTCCACCGTGTGGTGCGCGTCCACCTCCAGGTCGCCCCTGGCATCGATGGTCAGGTCCACCAGCCCGTGGCGGGCCACCTGGGTCAGCATGTGTTCGAAAAACGGCAACCCGGTCTGCAGGTCGCTCGCGCCGGAGCCGTCCAGGTTCAGGGCAAGCTCGATCTGCGTTTCCTGGGTGTTCCGCGTTACCTTGGCGGTGCGCGCGGCAGTGGGCGCGGATGTCATGGTTTCAGTCCGGATTCAGGCCGGCCGCGAGTATACGGGATACCGGGGTCTGGGTGCTTGGAACCAACCGACGATTTACGATCGGTAAGTGCCGGCGCCAATGCCCGGTTTCGCGGATTTCAGTGGGCTCATCCCCGCGCGAGCGGTGCTGGTGCATTCGTCCGGCGAATCAGAGGCGGTCGATCAGGCTGCCGTAAGGGAGGAACCTGTTTTCCGTGTGCCCCTTGATCCAGGTTGTCAGTTCGTTGTGCCAGGCGCCTCGGGCACGCAATGCCTTTGCCAGCACGATCACCGGTGAGTTCGACCCGGCTTTCCAGGCGGGAAACCTGCCCTCGGCCAGGGTGTAGAAGCGGATCAGCGCGATCACCTGGTCGTCGTGCAGAGCCTCCGAAGCGGTCTGCCAATCCACGCGATTGGCGTGCGCGGACCCGGCGAGACGCTCGATGTCTGCCGGCGCCAATCCGAAATCCTCGTCGGCAGGCCGGGTTGCGGCCACCAGCAACTCGTCGAGTACGGGGGCGCTCAACTCGGTAACTTGTTCCGATGGATTCCAGGTGCCGACGCTCAATGGGGTCTTCCCGATTCAGGCCTTGGGACAATAGCCGGACAGTGGAGTTTAATCGACGGCGTTG
>JAPOON010000489.1 GCA_026713405.1 Gammaproteobacteria bacterium | reverse complement strand
GGAAGGGGCAAAAAGTATTTGTTTATCAAACGGTTAAGAGAACCTTGTGCGACCCTCGGAACCACTGAAAAACCCCTGGTTTGCTTTCCGCGCTTTAGCGTGCCGCGTCGGCGTGCCGGCGCGCAGGGTTGGGAATTCCTAGATCCCTCCCGACAGGTGAACCGGCTTGCCGTGCGGAGTGTTCCGGTATGCCTCGCGCCACGCATCGGCGATGCCGGCAAGCTCCGCGCTGGATGCAACGGCCTTGCTCTCCACCAACCTTTCCACGGCGTTCAGCCAGCAGAGAAAATAATTTTCATGGCCCCGCTCGGCGAGCTTCGCGATCTCTTCGCCGAGGGTCTCCGACCATTCCGACCAGGAGAAGAGGCCCTGTTCATGGAGTTGAACCGCCAGCGCGAACGCCTCGGCCTGCCAGGGTTCGTCGAACGTGCGCTGACCGGTGGCCATGGCCTCTTCAAACATAGCGGCGCCCGGCTTTGTCGGGCCCGGATTCACGGGGCCGTTTCCAGGTAGGGTTCCCACAAGTCTAGGGTGACGCTGTCTCGGGCTGGGGCCTCTGCTCCCCAGAGCGCCGTCGCCGCAAAACGCACCGCGTACAGGTGCCGCGGGTCCTCCCCCAGGTTTTCGGCATTGGAGTCCGGAAAGACATGGGCGCCGCGGTGGGCGATCACCACGCCCGCCCTGCCGCGCACGTACCGCGGCAGCCGGGTATGGGTGAGGGGATTGATGTTCCTGGCGCGAACGGCGTCACCCGGGGCGAACGCCGGCTCGAATGCGATCTCCCTGCGGGACGGCGCCCCGGCAGCCAACAGCCGCAGGAGCGCCTCGCTGGACAGCGGTTCACGATCCCGGGTTGCCGACACGGGTTCGCCGCGCTCGATGCCGGCCCGTTCCGCCTCACCGATGACGCCCGGAGCGACGCTGGCGTTGACCAGCCTGGTGTACCAGCGCTGGAAATAGCCCCGCAGATAGTCTGCCGGGGGCAGCGTTTCGAGTTCGAAACGCCTGCGATCGATGCTCCCGTGCAGGATTCCGGATGCCGCCAGGGTGATCGCGAAAACCCGCCCCTCCCAATCGCTGTGCCAGGAGTTCGCATCGGCGGGGTCCACAGGACCGAATCCGTGCATGCCCCCCATGTCGTGTACACCGTTCATTCGGCGGATGTCGAGGGAGGTGCTTCGGCGTTGGATACCGCCGTCTCTCCCTCATTGCCGTTCTCCCCACGCGCGCCGTCCGGAATTGCGGTTCCGATCATCGCATCCCGGGTTACAAGGCCGGCAAGCTCCTCTTCAGGGAGGCCTGCCGTCCCCTCGGGACGGCGCGGCAGGACGAGGTAGCGAACTTCCGCGGTACTGTCCCAGACACGAACCTCGGTTTCATCGGGCAGGTCCACGCCGAATTCCCGCAACACGGCCCTGGGTTCCAGAACCACGCGGCTGCGATACGCGTGCGACTTGTACCAGGCCGGCGGCAGCCCGAGTACCGACCAGGGATAGCAGGAGCACAGCGTACAGACCACCACGTTGTGCACGGCATCGGTGTTCTCCACGGCAACCATGCATTCGCCCTGCATGCCGAGAAAGCCAAGCTCCCCGACAGCGGCAGTCGCATCGTCGAGCAGCCGGGCCTTGTACGCCGGGTCGGCCCAGGCCCGGGCCACCACCCTGGCGCCGTTGCGGGGCCCCACCTTGTGTTCGTAGTAATCGAGGATGGCGTCCATGGCACCGGCATCGACAATGCCCTTGTCGGTGAGCAGCGTCTCCAGGGCCTTGACCCGGAGTGCCATCTCGGAGGGCGGGTGCTGGTGGCTGCCGCTCATCGTACGCTTTCGGCTCCCAGCCGCTCTGCCACAACCCGCCCCGCCAGTTCGCGGGACAGGTGAAAGCGGTCCTCGGCGCCGAACCCGACAGCCAGCAGGCGATTGAGGCCGTCCCGGTCCAATCCCGGGAATACGCGACTCCTTGTCGCGTGAGCCGGTTCCCCCTGCGCACCGTCGCCGGCAATCCAGATAACCGCCCCGTCCCCGGAATTCCACGTCCAGACTTCGCGTACGCCCATGCGAAAATAGGGGAGAAGCTTGTGGGAGGAATCCGCGCTCCGGTCGACTTCCGCCACCAGGTCCGGAATAGGGTGCCCCTTTTCCACATCGAGATAGATGTCTTGCGCTTTGGAGCCCAATCCGAGTTCCCCGGCCCGGATCGCGCGCACCAGGTCGACGAAGATGGAAGTGTCGGGTTCGAACGCCCCGTCGGGACTCAAAAGCCGCGTGGACAAGGCCACGTGGTGTGCCGGAAAGCGCCCCGCATCTGCCAGAGCAGCCTCGATGTGATTGAACAGGCGGGTAATCAGCAACGATTGGGAGTCGTGGGCGAGCGCCGGCGCGGCAACGAATTCGGCGATGCCGCGTGCCGTTTCGTAGCGGCACCG
>JAPOON010000488.1 GCA_026713405.1 Gammaproteobacteria bacterium | reverse complement strand
TCGCCGGCAGTCGCCGAAGTCGCCGGTATTCACCGAAGTCGCCGGCAGTCGCCGAAGTCGCCGAAGTCGCCGCAAGATTTGCAGCGCGGGACGTCGTTCAGGGGATTGCATGGAACACGTCACTTGCGGAGTCACTTTCCTGAGCGCCGAGCGGGCACGAAGTACGGTCCTCCGGAACGCTTGGACCGCGGGAATCGCGGGCTGGCGGCAAACGCAACGGGCAGGGCCTGCGATGGAACAATGCACAGGTCGCGTATAGAGTTGCCGCTTCGCGCCCGGCGCCCGTTGCGTAACAACAGGAAGAACCCCCATGAAGCTGTCCGTGGAATTCCCCAGCGTCGCCTACCGGGAAGGGCCGGAAGGGGTCATCAGGCTTGCCCGGGCCATCGAGCGCATCGGTTTCGAGCAACTGGACATGTTCGATCACGTGGTGATGGGCTACCCCGTCCCGGAACGCACGCCGCCCATCTATCCGGCCCGCATGCCCATCATGGAGGCGCTGACGACACTGGCTTACGTTGCGGCGGTTACCGAGCACATCGGCCTCGGCACCGAGGTGCTGGTGCTGCCTCAGCGCCAGCCCGTGCTGGTGGCCAAGCAGGTCAGTACCCTGGACACGCTCTCGGGCGGGCGCATGCGGCTCGGCGTGGGAATCGGCTGGCAGGAGTCCGAATACGATGCGCTGGAGGAGGACTTCGGTAACCGGGGCCGGCGCATGGACGAGGCCATAGCCGTGCTCCGCGCATACTGGGGCGACGAGCGGATCGACTTCGAGGGTAAATTCTACGATTCCACCGCCATGGCCATGGAACCGAAGCCCCCCCAGGGCGGCAGCCTGCCCATCTGGATCGGCGGCTTCGCGCCCAGGGCGCTCGAACGGGTGGGCCGCTACGGCGACGGCTGGCTTGCGACGGCGGTGGAAGACCCGGATCAGGCGGCGGCGATGATTCGCACCATCCGCGAACACGCGCAATCCGCCGGGCGTGATCCCGACGCCATCGGCCTGCAGATGATGCTCGATCTGCCGCCCCGCGACGATGCGGGCAAGGGCTTCTACGGCGACCGGGATGCCGTGCTGCGGCGGGCTTCGGCGGTTGCGCAAATGGGCTTCGAATGGGGTGCGTTGAATGCCACGGCGATTTTCCAGGCCGGTTTCCGCAGCGTGGACGCGATCATCGACAAGCTCGCGGAACTGTTCGAGGACATCCGCTCGGAAGTGGGCGAGTCCTGACCGGGAAAAGGCCGCTCAGCGCCGGTCCTTGTGTATGGCGGCCATCATCGCGAACATCTCCGTGATGTCGCGGGGTGACGGATTATTGGCGAACTCCTTGTACAGGGTGGCGACGTTCACGACGATCCGCTCCGCATCCCCCCATGAGTCGTAGTCGGCGAGCGAAATGTCCAGCGCCGCTTCCATCACCCCCATGCCCGCATCGAAGCGAAGGCGCGCCTGCTCCGCGACATAGACGAGATAGCCGCGCATCGCCTCGATGCCGCGCTTGTCGGTAATGGGCCCGTGGCCGGGCACGACGGTCTCCACATCCAGCCCCAGCATGTAGTCGCAGGCATCGATCCAGTTCTGCACGGGCCCGGCCCAGATGATGGGGTGCCCTTCGATGAAGAGAATGTCTCCTGTGAAGATGAGCCGGTCGGTGGGTACGAACGCGAGCACATCGCCCCGGGTATGCGCCGGTCCGACCTGCTTGAGATGGACGGTCTTGTCTCCGACCGTGACGTCGAGCGTATCGTCGAAGGTGCGCGTGGGCAACGCCCGGTTGATGTCGCGAAAGTCGAAGGCGCTGAAGCAGTAGGTGAAGAATTCGCCCACTTCGCCCATTTCGGGCGCCTGTTCCATCAGCCGCTGCAGCAATCCGGGGTCTTCCCGGGCCAGTTCCTCGGCGCAGGCGCTCGAAGCGATGATCTCGGCATCGCCCACGAGTTCATTGCCGTTGCAGTGGTCGGCGTTGGCGTGGGTGTTCACCAGGTAATCGAACGACCGTGTGGCGACGGGTTCGGCGCCGCGCATGGCCTTGAGCATGTCACGGGTGAGCGGCTTGTCGAACAGGGTGTCGACGATCAGGCACTCATCGCCGTCGACGATCAGCCCGGCATTGCTCCAGCCCCAGCCCCCATCGGGCTGCAGCCAGGCGTAGCCGCCGTTGCCGAGATCGTGCAGGCCCTTCTCGAAAGGATGCGTTCCCAGGGACATGAACCGTCCTCCTCAGTCGCGACGCCATCCATGTTAAGGGAATTGCCGCGAGCTGGCGCGCCGGCACGCTGACGTGGCGCGCTGAAGCGCCGTGTTGCAATCGGGGTTAACATGCGGCCATGGACGAATTCGACGCGATCCGGCCCTATCGCGATGACGAGGTGCCG
>JAPOON010000487.1 GCA_026713405.1 Gammaproteobacteria bacterium | reverse complement strand
CGAGCAGGATGCGGGGCAATTCGGCGATTCCCCTGATTTCCAGCGGCGGCGGGGACAACGACTCCTTCGAGGGCGAGAAGAAGCCGACGCCGCACCTGGAGCGCTGCCCGTACATGCAGCAGGTGATGGCGAGTTTCGGGGAGGTGCTCTCCCGCTCGCGGTTGATGAAGCTCGATGCCGGTGCCGAGGTGAGCCTGCATGTGGACTTCAATTACCACTGGTTCAGCCGGGTGAGAATCCACATCCCGGTAATCACCGCCCCCGAAGTGATCTTCCATTGCGGTCGGGAGAGGCTGCACATGCGCGCCGGCGATTGCTGGATTTTCGACTCCTGGCGCAGGCATCGCGTGATCAATGCCGGAACACGCGAACGGGTACACCTGGTGATCGATCTCTGCGGTTCATCCCGGTTCTGGGGGATGGTGCGGGAAGCGGAGTCGCGCGCTCCCGGAGACCTGGAGGAAACCGCGAGTTTCGTCCCGTACAAGCCGGAGAAGCCGCCGGTATTGCGCCTGGAACGTTTCACCAGCCTGCCGGTGATGGCCCCCGGGGAGTGCACGGCGCTGGTGGAAGACCTGATCGCGGATTTCTCGGAAAATCCCGCGAACGACCCGGACCTGGTGCGCATCTACAGCGCTCTGCTCAGGGATTTCGCCCATGACTGGCGCGAGCTATGGGTACTCTACGGTCAGCAACCGGAGGAAATCGGCCGTTACCGGGCCCTTATCGAGGCGACGCGCGGGCGCTTGCACCCCGACCGGCGGGCATTGACGACAGCCAGCAACGACATCGGCGTCAACGCGGTGTTTGCCCAGCGCGTGCTGAATGCGGCGCTGGCTCCGGAAAGCGGTTTCGAAACAGCACGCCCGGACGGTTGATCTGCATCCTGCGGTGAGCCGTGCAAGGGTGCGGGGCACACTGCGACATGCCGATCAAGTCGAATACCCGAAACGGTCGATCCAGGGGTCCAGGGTCGGCAATATCGGTTCGATGAATTCGCGGTAGCGCAGCCAGCGTCCGCTCGCCCCGGAGTACAGGGGTTGGATGACCTGGTTGTAGCTGGCGGTTCGAATGTAGGGCCGTTCCCGGGCCGTTCTTTTGTGATCGAGTACGCCCGGGTGCCACGGTAACCCGACAAATTCCAGTACGGCCCGACAGGTTAGCTCGGCGTTCTTTACCAGGTTTTCGTAGCGCACCTCCAATACGCGCGGGGTCAGGACCTCGGTGAACTGACGCCAGAGGCCGAACACCGCGTCGTACAGGAACGCAGCTTCTTCCAGGGTATGGAAGCTGGCGTTGGCCGAGGTTTCCGTGAAGGTTCTCAGATAGGCGCTCAATGTACAGTCGGCAGGATGGCGCAGCATGAGAATCAACCGGGCGTCGGGAAACACCCTGAGTATTTCCCCCGCGTAGATCATGTTCAGGGCGAAGCGGTCTATGATCGTGGTGGTTGTCGCGGATGGCCGAACCTGTTGGGCGAGCCTTTCGAGGTAGTCGGTTCCGGCGTTTTCGATGGCGTCCTCGGACAGGGTGCCGAGCGCAGGCAGGTCGTCATCGGCTGCCCCTGACAGGCGGTTGACCATGGCCGCTGCCGCATCGCTCTCTTCTGCTATTTCAACCTGCGGGTGACCGCGCAGCATGGTATCGATGAGTGTCGTGCCGGACCTCGGAAAGCCCATGATGAAGACGGGTTGCGGCAAATTTCCCGGCGCGGCCGACGACCGTTGGCGGTTGCCGTAGCGGCCCGGGCGCTCGCCTTGGGGAGCCGGCCGCGCCAGGCGCCATTGCTCGATGTTGTCGCGCTGGAAATACCGTTTACGGTTCTCGATGAACGCGAGAAATCGCTGCTTGTCGATGCCCTTGCGGGCGCTTAACCGGGCCGACAGCCGGTTCGCTTCCCCGGCGTATTGCATGGCGCCACCGGTATCGTCCAGTTTGTCGCAGATGCCCGTCAGGTGGGCAAGGCGCATTCTCTCGTCGTGCAGGCCGTCTACGTCCGCCGTGTTGAATTCGCAGCTTTCCAGCAGTGTCCTGGCGGTGCGGTTGTCGTCCCGCAACGTGGCGATGAGACCCTCGTGCATCGTCACCAGTGGATGGTGGGCCCCGAGCGCCGCGCGGGCGTGGGCGAGCGCCGTGCGAAATTCTTCGGAGCGATTGGACTGCTCGAGAAACTGCAACAGCCCCCTATGGGCCGGCAGGTAGCCGTTGTCGATGGCCAGTGCCCGGCGATAGTGCTCCGCGACCGACTCGTAGTTGCCGAGTTCCCAGCGGACTTTCGCCAGGGCGCTCCATGCCTTGGCATAACCGGGCTCCAGGGCGACAGCCTGCTCGTACTGCCGCGCCGCTTCCGGCAGACGCCGCCCGTTCTCGCAGACAATGCCCAGGTTGAATCGGGGTTCGGCGAACCGGGCATCGTTATCGATGGCGAGCTGAAAGCTGCCGGCGGCGTCGGCCAGGCGGCCCGAGCGCAGATAGGCGATTCCCAGGCTGTTGTGTGCCTTTGCGAATCGGGGCCGGACGGCCAGCGCCGCCCGGTAGCTGGCGATCGCCGCGTCGTAGTCACCGAGTTCC
This sequence comes from Gammaproteobacteria bacterium, assembly GCA_026713405.1. The sequence continues at coordinate 2,761 of JAPOON010000487.1, read as the reverse complement.
AGGTGGGCTGCGCCCAGCAGGGTGTGCAGTACCAGTTCCCGCGGGTGCGCCTCGAGCAGGGAGCGCGCCTCGCCGGCCAGTTTGCCGTAGTCGCCGGCGCGATACAGAGCGAATAGCGCTTCAGTGGTTGAGGCGTCGATCCCGCTCATCGTTTCCGCATCGATCAGGCACGGGCAACGCGGCGATCAGGCCGCGGAGTGGCGCTCCAGAATTTCCGGCCCCAGGGCTTCGCGCAGGGGTTCGAGGTGTAATTCGTACCGGCGCCAGCGGTCGACGCCTTCCCGGTAGATGGGTTGCCGCACCTGCTCGGAACTCGGCGTCCTGATGTTCCGCTCGGTCTTGTGGAAGTGGATGCAGTTCTCCTCGAACGGGAGTTCGCAGAAGTCGAGGATGCGCCGCACCTGGGTTTCCAGGTCGTCCACCACGTCTTCGTGCATGACGCGCAGCACGTGCCCCGGCAATACCGCATCCCAGTGGTCCATCAGGCGCACATAGGCGCGGTAGTAGCGGCCGACTTCCTCGAGGCCGTAGGTGAATTCCTGCCCTTCGCCGAAGAGTTGCTGAAAGCAGCTGAAACAGCAGGCCATGGGATTGCGCCGCGCATCGATTACCTTTGCGTTCGGCAGGATGAGCCGGATCAGCCCGATGTGCACGAAGTTGTTCGGCATCTTGTCGATGAACAGCGGCGCCGTCCCCCGGTACGTCCGGGTGTCCTCGATGTACTGCTCCCCGAAGCGCCGGAAGTAGTCGTCGTCAAGGTCGTGGAGGATGCCGGGATACCTCGATGTTTTCTCCGCCGCGCGCCCCCGCAGCCGCTGCGCAAGGGCGAGGATGTTGTGCAGCTCCAGGGTGCCGTCCACCATGCTGTGGGAGGCGAGAATCTGCTCGAGAAGCGTCGAGCCGGCGCGGGGCAGCCCGACGATGAATATCGGATCGCGGCAATGCAGGCCGACTCCCTGCCGGCGCTCGAACAGCGCGGGAGTGCAGGTCTCGATCTGGGCGCCTGCACGCTCCTCGATGTTCTCCGGGTTGTAGCCGGTCTGCAGTTGCTTGAGCGCGTTGCCCCGTTCGTAGTAGTCGAACGAAGCCTCGTATTCGGCCCGGTCTTCGAGTGCCTTGCCGGCGGCGAAGCACAGATGGATGCGGTCTTCGGCCGCAGTCTGCGGCGCACGCTCGTAGCGCTTGATGTGGCCGAGTTCCGCGTCGCTGAACCGGTAGGTCTTGGTGTTGGCCAGGCTCCAGAACGCATCGCCGAAATCGGGCCTGCAGCGGTAAGCCTCCCTATAGGATGCGACGGCTTCATCGAATGCACCCATCGTCTTTCGGGCGTGGCCGGCAAGCAGGTGCAGTTGGCTGCGGGTCGGGTCCGCTTCCAGCAGCTGCTCATAGAGCGCCATGCCCTCCTCGAACCGGCCCAGCCCGACCAGGGTGGTTGCCAACGTGGTCTTGAAGCCGCGGTTTTGCGGCTGCATCGCCACCAACCGCTGCGCCTGTTCGTGCGCCTTCTCGAACCTGGTCTTGCGAATGAGCAGGTTGGCGTAGTCGATGCGCGCCTGCAGGTGGTCGGGCGCGAATTCCACGCAACTCTCCAGCAGGAACTCGGCATCGTCGTAGATCTTCAGCTTCGTTCCGATCTCCGCAAGGAGCCGCATGGCTTCCACGTGGCGCTGGTTGGATTGGAGGAATTTCCGGCAGAGCTGCTCGGCCTTGTAGTATTTTTTTTCGTGGATGAGGTCGGTGACGTGCACCAGTTCCGGCGGCAATTGCTCCAGAAACCCCAGGCGTTCCCGGGCCCGCCGGGCTTCCTCGCGGTTACCCTGTCGTTCATGAAGCTCGGCCAGCGCGCGCCAACTGGCGGGCAGCGCGGGGTTTCTTTCCACGGCCCGCCCGTATGCTGCGATGGCCTCGTCACGCCAGCCCTGTGCGGCACAGATGTGCCCCCGCTCCTGCCAGGCGCGCGCGTGCTCGCTGTCTTCGCCGTGCAGGCGCTGCAGCGTCGCCAGTGCCTCCCGGTGGCGGTTTGCCAGTCGTTGCGCCACCGCGAGCAGGTACAGCGCCTCGGCAAGCTCCTGGTGTTCGAGCCCGGCATCGAGCAGGCCGGCGGCGAGAGCCATCGCCTCGCCGAGCCTCGCGGACTGAATCAGCTTCCTGGCCTGGTCGAGCCGCTCGGCAGCGCCATCGGCGCGCGGCGTTGGCGGTGCGCCGCTGGACGGGTCTGTTTGCATCGGCCGGCGTCAGGTTCGGAGGCTGACCGGATCATACCACCGGGGTGGAACCCTGCTGCTTCCCGCGAACATCAGCCCAACCGGGGAGACAAGCAAAAAAAGAGCAGGCTGTGTTGCCTGCTCTTCTGGCGACTTTTGCGAGAGCCGTCTTCGGCCCGGTCTATCCGTCAAAGTCGTAGGAAACGCGCAAGCCGATGCTGCGCGGCCGGTTGGTCACCACCTTCGGCACGTACTGCAGCGTATCGACATTCAACTGCGCCCGCTTGTCCGTGACGTTGTCCACGAACACTTCCGCGCTCCAGTTGTCTCGCTCGACACCGAACGCCAGGTCCAGGAACACGTAGCTGTCCTGAACGTACCTGCCGTTCGGGCAGAAACTCGGGGCATCGTAGGTGCCGCAGTTCCCGCCCACAAAGAGGCCGCCTTCATGGGCGATCTTGAGCCCGGAGCCCCGTCCGCCATGGCTGCGTTCCAGTGTATCTTCGACGTGGAACGCGCTGCCCGCGATTCCCGACCTGCTGCTGCCGGAATAGCTG
>JAPOON010000486.1 GCA_026713405.1 Gammaproteobacteria bacterium | reverse complement strand
CTGGGTCGCCAGCGCAACCGTATAGCTGGCAGTGCCATCCTCGGACACCTGCAGGGGCGTATCGGAGATCAGGATGGCAGCCGCGTCGTCATCGACCACGTTGACGGGCAGCTGCGTGCTGATCGATTCATAGCCAGGGCCGCTCGCGCTGTGCGTGATGGTCACGCTGGCCGGGTCCGCGTCGGCGTCATGAGCCGCGCTCACGGTCACGGTCCTGGCCTGGTTCCAGTCGGCCGCGGTGAAGACCTGCTGCGTCGTACTGAGCGTCACGCCGTCGCCCGATCCGGCGTCGATCGTTACGGTCACCGCACCGGCGGGGCGGGTGGCCAGCGCCACGGTGTAGGTCGCGTCGGCCCCTTCCGTCACCTCGAGTGCCGGCGCGGAGAGGACGATCCCCGGCTCATCGTCATCTTCGATGGTGCCCTTGGCTGAGGCCTGCAGTCCCAACTCCGCGTTTGCCGACGGGCTCGCCAACGTCACAGAGAAGGTTTCGTCACCCTCGTCGTCGGGGTCGTCGACGCTGGCGATGCTGATGGTGCCGGTCAGGTCGCCCGCGGCGATGGTGAGCGTCTCGGCCGTGGCGGCTACAAAGTCGGCTGCGGAGGCAGTATCGCCGCTGGCGATCGATGTGCTGAATCCCACGGTGATGTCAGCAGTGGCGGCGTTGCTCGCCGTGACGGTGAATTCCAGGTCCGAGCCCTCGGCGGCGGAGGCGTCGGCGATGGTCAGTGACGGCTTGCCGTCGTTGTCGATGATCGTCCCCGCCACCGAAACCATGGTGCCGAGGTCGACGTTCGACGAGGGGTTGGACAGCGTGAGGGTGAAGGTCTCGTCGCCCTCGTCGTCGCTGTCATCAATCGTGGCAACCTCGATCGTGGCACTGACCTGGCCCGCCGGGATCGTGAGCGTCTGCGCCGTTGCCGCCGTGTAGTCCGCGCCTGCGGTTGCCGAACCGTCGCTGGTGGCGTAGTCGACGGTCACGGCGCCCTCCGCCGGATCATCAAGCGTGACCGCGAACCGCACCGCGTTGCCTTCGGTGGCTGATCCGGGCGCAACGCTCAGCGAGGGGTTGCCGTTATCGTACCCTCGGACATCGACTAGCAGGGGCGACGAAACGCTTGCCCAAGTGCCCCCGATTAGGTTCAGCCGGCTGTCGCCGATCCTCCAGTGAGGAAGCGAGTCGGAGTCGAGCTGTTGCGAACTGGTACTCCCCAAACCCAGGCGGTTCGACGTCGACTGTGTTTCGTTGACGACCACCCAGTACGTGGTGTTGGGTTCAAGCGTCGTATTCGCCGCAGCGCTGAAGGTCTCAAGATCGAACCCCGAGAAGTCGGTGTTCGGGTCGGTGAGCGAGGCCAGCGTGGCCCCCGGCACACCGCCGCTGTCGGTCTTGATGGTGACGTACGTGCCCGACCTGTCCGTCGCCGCCAAAGCTGTGAATGGCCGAATCCTGACGGAGGACAGCGTGTAGCCGGTGCCGTGGGAACCGGTCGTGAAACTCTGGGCGACAATCTGGTTCGTGCCACCCGCGTTTGCCGGCTGCTGGGCGTTCGAGACCAGGGTGGTGACCGTTTGCGCCTCGGCAAGGGCACTGGCCAGCACGAGAATCCCGAGCAGCAGCGATCCGAGGAACCGAGGCATCGCGAATCCCGAACAATTGCACGGGTTCGCCGAGGCACCGCCTGGGAGCGCCTGTGCCGATGACCTCCCGCGGGCGGCAGCCCCGGGCTTGGAACACGCAAGGAGGCGGCTTCCGCCGACGGAGTAAACCGAGCGGTCGAGGCGGTCAGGGTGTTTGGATAAGGCTGGACCGACAGGTGCAGAAGGCCCGCTGCCGGCATCGGACCGGGAACTGGCTCCGGAAGGAGCCGCCGTCAACGACCGAAGGGGACATCGCTCGAGTATCCGCGGTACGCTTCGGCTCGGCGCGCGGAGCCGATACTGCGCCGAAGACGCACACCGGGTCTGTCGACGCGGCCGTGGACGCCGTCGGCCAGCCGTCTCTTCGGAAACCACTTGCAAAGCTCGCTCCGTTCTCCAAATCGCGTTCGATCCCGAGTGTCGTCGGGCGAAACGCGAACATCTCCGTGCCATGGAATCCGAGACCTGCCTGCGCGGGGCGCGCAGGTCCACGCCAAGCGTACCGACGCACCAACAAGCCGACGTGTCGGTGTGCCTTGACAGCCTCGTGATTCTCCATACACCTCCACTGCTCGACGCCATCGGGCGTTCGGGATGTAGACGGTGGCGCAATGTAGTGCAACATCGTGCTTCGCTCAACCCCCAGATGGGGGAGAACTCGCGAGTTTGTCCGGGTGTCTGGAGTGCGCCCCTCCGAGTGGACAGTTTTCGGTTGTTGCATTGACAGGGCCGGCTGGTATTCGGAGGGTAAGCATGGCGAAGCACCGGATCTAAAGCATCGAGTTCAAACGCCAAGTGGTGTCGGACAATCTCGGGGGAGAAACCTTGCACCGACTTTCCAACGCCACGACATTTCACGTAACCTGATCCGCGTCTGGATAGCCAAGTACGAGGCGGGTGAGTTTGGCTAGGAGGTAGTATCCCAGCATCGGCGGGGACGTCGAATAATTCGACGCGGTGGTCGCAGCATCGCCCCCATCGGGAACACGCGCATATGGGGTATTCGAATATCAAATTTGTTGCTACCCATTCTCAGAGGACGGCAGTGATTGATCGCCAATGGGTTAGCCACTGTCCTGAACTAGCATAAATTTCCGCCTTGGTGTGGGGCCTGCGGGTCCGGAACAAGTCACATGGGCAGCGAAGGTTGGATGTCGTTCACTACCCCATTCCAGGTTGGACGATGATTTGCGTACAACGTAGTCCTGTGTTGGAGTATTCGCAGCAGACAGGGGCGTCGATCCGCCCGTTTGTCGTCTGTCCGAACGAAGTGGTAGCTGGAGCTGGGCGATGCGCGAGGACGACAGCCAACCGGAGCATGCCTCTGGCGCCGAGACGATAGCGGTGCCGCAACGCGGTGCAGACCAGGCGTCCGGGACGACTGAAGATCAGGCGCCGTCGTGGTTGTCGGATCACCGGGTGACGGTCCCCGGCCAGGTGCCCGGTTACCTGGAGCGGTCGGCGCTGAGCGAGCGGTGCATGCCGACCCGTCGACGGATCACGGTGCTGAAGGCGCCGGGCGGGTTCGGCAAGACGGTCTTGCTGGCAGCCTGTTGCCGCGCCCTCGGGAAGCAGGGCGTACCCACCGCCTGGCTTGGGCTCGACGAAAAGGACGAGCCCTCCGTCCTGGACACCTACTTGGCCTACGCCCTGCTGCGTGCCGGCCTGGACGTGCGGGACCCTATGACCTCGAACGACGCGGCATCGCGATCCGGGTACAGCCGGGTCGACATCCTGTTGGCCGCACTCGAATCCCGCCGGGAACCGTTCGTACTCGCCCTCGATGAGCTGGAGAAGGTGACGAGCCCGGAGTCCGTGGCGTTGCTGAATCGGCTGGTGCGCGCCCGGGTACCCGGCTTGCACCTTGCAGTGGCGTGTCGGGAGCTGCCGCCGGGGCTGGATATCGCGAACCCGCTATTCATGGGCGATGTGGAGATCTTGACGGCGGAGGACCTGCGGTTTTCGCAACCTGAGATATCGCGATTTTTCGCCTGGCGGCTGACTCGACGCGAACTGAAGGATGTGGCCAGGGAGTCAGCGGGTTGGCCAATAGCATTGCGCATCTACGGCAACGCCGGGGCGCCTTGGGGAGAGGCGCGGGCCCGCGTCATCAAGGAAGTGGTGGACAACTGGGTGACCTCACGGCTGTGGTCCGGCCTTTCCCCCGACGATCAGGAATTTCTGCTCGACGTCGGTCTGCTTCGCTGGGTGGACGGCGACTTGCTCGATGAGGCGCTGGGCGGGACGGGCCTGAAGCACCGACTCGATGGCCTGCAGAGCATGGCGGGGCTGTTTGAGCCGGTGCATGGGAAAGACGGGTCCGTCTGGCGATTGCATCCGCTGATCCGGGAGTATTGCGCAAAGCGGCGCCGGCGGGAAACTCCGGAACGCTACCGATGGATGCAGGGGCGTTTGGCGGTCGCGCTGGCGCGCCGCGGCGATCTCGTGGCCGCGATGCAGCATGCGGCCGAGGCGGAAGATGCGGCTCTGGCGGGTCGCGTTCTGAACGACCTGTCCGGCTTTCGAGTGTATATGCGGGAGGGTTCCGAGCGGTTGATTTCCATCGACCGGCATTTGCCCGAGGCGACACTGGCGATATCGCCTCGGCTCGTGCTGGTGAGGGTGGTGGCGCACATCGTGCAAGGACGGCTGGCAGAGGCGCGTCGGGTACTGGATGCGAGTGCGGCAGACTTCGCCGAGTCGACCGGGCACGAGAATCCGGACCAGGACGTGGACTGGTGCATGACGTGGGCATTGCTCAATCAGAACGCCTGTGAGCCGGTCGGGTCCGGTCGGTTCAAGCGCATGATTTCGCAGCTGGAGCGTTTCGCGGAGTCGCCGCCGGTCGAACCGGCGTTGCGCGTCGCCATCGAGTGCCCGCTGTGCCAGATATACAACATGACGGGGGATTTCGACGCCGCCCTGGAGCGCGGCGGTCTTGCACGGCAATGGCTCGACCCGGCTGCCACCAATCCCCGGATGGTACTGGACTTTCTTTTCGGCCAGATCGCCATGGCGCAAGGGCATGCCGGGGAAGCGGCGGCGTGGTACGGAAGCGGCCGGGAACTGGCCCGGCGGCATTTTCTCAATGACCCGCGACTGACGGTACTGGGCGAAGTGCTGATTCGGGAACTGGATCTCGAACGCAACCGCGTGGTCGTTGACGGCGAGGTGCCGCAGATTCCCAAGGAATTCTGGACGAGCGGCTCACAGCTCGCATCGTACGCGGCGGCGAGTTCCGTCGCGGCAGAGTTGGCGTTGACGCTT